>PXTR01000133.1 GCA_003023245.1 Bacteroidetes bacterium QS_8_68_15
CGCAGCGCCTTGGCCTTCGGCACGGTCGTCTGGATGCGCTTCTTCTCGATCAGCGCGCGGGACATGTGCTGCAAGGTGCGCTTGCGGTGCCCCTGCGAGCGCCCCATCTTGTGACGGTCCTTCTGGTGTCGCATCGGGTCGGTTTAAAGTTGAAGATGGCCCCCCAGGAGTACTTCCTTTCTCCGGTCGGGGCGAAAGGTGAACGTTTGTCGTTTGGAAAAGCGGGTTTTCAGCTGAGAAACTTTCGACCTTACACATTTAACGTTCATCGGCGTCGCTACGCCGACGCTTGCTCCTCGACGTACTTCTCGACGTCCATGCCGAACTGGAGGCCGCGGTCGTCGAGCACTTCGATCAGTTCCTGGAGCGACTTTTTGCCGAAGTTTCTGAACTTGAGCATCTCGTTTTCTTCGCGCCGCACCAGGTCGCCGATGTTTTTGATCGAGGCGGCCTTGAGGCAGTTGTGCGAGCGCACCGACAGGTCCAGCTCGTCGACCGGCTGCGCCAGGAGTTCGCGGATGCGCTGCACCTCGGCGTCGACCTCCTCTTCCTCCGGCTCGGGCTCGGGCTCGCCTTCGAGCTCCACGAAGAGGCCGATGTGGTCGCGCAAGATGGCCGCCGCCTGCGTGAGCGCGTCCTCGGCGTTGATCGAGCCGTCGGTTTCGATCTCGACTTCGAGCTTTTCGTAGGCGATCTTCTGCCCTACGCGCGTGGGCGTGACGTTGTAGTTGACGCTGAGGATGGGCGTGAAGATCGAGTCGATGGCGATGACGCCGATGGGATCGTCGTCGCGCTCGTTGTCTGCCGCGTCGACGTAGCCGCGCCCGCGCCCGAGGCGCAGGTCGATGCTCAGGTCGGCGTCCTCGGCGAGAGTGGCGACGTGGTGCTCAGGGTTGAGCACTTCATAGTCAGTGGTGGCCTCGGCGATGTCGCCAGCCGTCCAGGTGCCGGGGCCTTCCAGGTCGAGGTGCACGCTCGAATCGTCGAGCTCCTCGGTGTGGAAGCGCACCCCCTTGAGGTTGAGGATGATGTCGGAGACATCCTCGGTCACGCCCGGCACAGTGGAAAACTCGTGCTGCACGCCGTCGATCTTGAGCGCGGTGATGGCCACGCCCCGCAGCGACGACAGCAGGACGCGCCGCAGCGCATTGCCGATGGTGACGCCGTAGCCGCGCTCGAGCGGTTCGATTTCGAAGTGGCCGAAGGTTTCGGAGGCGTCTTCCACCTGCACGCCGTCGGGCATTTGCAGGCCGTGATTGGTATTCATAGCGGCGGCGGGTTGCGATGGGAAAAGGCGACGTACAGCGGGCCGCGACCGGACCGGGCCGCGCTGCTGGCACAGATACTCACTGACTGCGAAGAACCGAAAACCGGCGCGTCACTTCGAGTACAGCTCCACGATGAGCTGCTCGCGGATGTTTTCGGGAATGTCCTGGCGCGTAGGCATTTCGACGAACTTGCCTTTCATGTCTTTCCGGTCTGCTTCGAGCCATGGGAAGGTGCGGCGGTTGCGTTCGGCGTTTTCCCGAAAGACCTCCAGGCGGCGGCTCTTCGGGCGCACTTCTACCATGTCGCCGGGGCGCATCTCGTGGGAGGGGCGGTCGGAGCGGCGCTCGTTGACGAGGATGTGGCCATGGGTGACGAACTGGCGCGCCTGGCGCCGCGTGCGGGCGAAGCCCATGCGAAAGACCGTGTTGTCGAGGCGCGACTCGAGGAACTTGAGCAGGTTCTCGCCGGTGACGCCGCGCTTGGAGGCCGCCTTCTCAAAGAGGTTGCGGAATTGCTTCTCCAGCAGCCCGTAGGTGTACTTCGCCTTCTGCTTTTCCTTGAGCTGGATGGCGTACTCGCTCTCGCGCCGGCGGCGGCTCTGGCCGTGCTGGCCGGGCGGGTACGGCTTGCGCTCCAGCGCCTTCGACGGGCCGTAGATCGGCTCCTTGAAGCGACGGGCGACTTTCTGCTTGGGTCCTCGGTAACGGGCCATAAATCGAATGTCGAGTGTCGAATTGCGAATGACGAATGGAAAGCAGGCCGCGCCGAATGCCGCCGTTTCCTCACTCGGCATTCGAGCATCGACCTTCGCCCTTCCCTACACGCGCCGCTTCTTCGGCGGACGGCAGCCGTTGTGCGGCAGCGGCGTCACGTCGCGGATCGTGGCCACGTCCATCCCCTCGGCGCTAAGGGCGCGGATGGCGCTCTCGCGACCGGAGCCGGGCCCCTTGATGTACACGTCCACGCGCCGCATCCCCAGGTCGTACGCCTCCTTCGCCGCGTCGCGCCCGGCCACCTGCGCGGCATAGGGCGTGTTTTTGCGCGTGCCCTTGAAGCCCATCTTGCCGGCGCTCGACCACGAGACGGTGTTTCCGTACTGGTCGGTAAGCGTCACGATAATGTTGTTGAAGCTGGCCTTGATGTGCGCCTCGCCGTTCTGCTCGACGACGATGTTTTTCTCGCGCACGCGCTTGCCGCGCTCTTTGCCGTTGCCTTCGTCTGCCATGTTGGGGGTTGGGTCTTGGGTTTTGGGTCTTGGGGCTTCGTGATCTGGGCCGCCCCGTCCTCGCTCTTAAAAGCAAAGAACGAAGACCGAAGGCCCAAGTCCTAAACTACTTGTTCGTCACTGTGCGTTTCTTGCCGGCAACCGTTTTCTTCTTGCCCTTGCGGGTGCGAGCGTTGGTGCGCGTGCGCTGGCCGCGAACGGGCAGGCCCTTGCGGTGACGCAGCCCGCGGTAGCACCCGATGTCCATCAGGCGCTTGATGTTCATCTGCTCCTCGGTGCGCAGCTGCCCTTCGACGGTGTAGTCGTCCTCAATGGTGCGACGCACCTTGCGCGTCTGCGACTCGTCCCACTCGCGCGGGCGGAGGTCCGGATTCACATCGAGCTCTTCGAGAATGTTCTGCGCGCGCGACTGCCCGACGCCGTAGATCTCGGTCAGGGCAATGACGCCGCGCTTGTGGTTGGGCACGTCGACGCCGGCGATGCGGGGCATGGTCTCGTAGGCGGTTGTCGAGGAAGATCAGTTGTCGAGGAAAATCAGTCGGTGCAGGGAACCGGGGCGCTCGGGACGCACGCGCCACCGGGTGCGCCCTGCGCAGGCCAACCGTTCGGTACGAACGCAATCTCGGAAAACGTCCCCCCGCCACGCTTGTTCTTCGCCTCCCCCCGAGGCAACGGCGTCCCGCCGATGGGACGCGAAGGATTAGCCGTTTTTTCAACGGAGATCGCTTCGGCGAAACGCCAAACTCGTGCGACGACGCGCCGAAAGGGTCACTTGTAGCGGTACACGATGCGCCCTTTTGACAGGTCGTACGGCGACATCTCGACCTTGACGCGGTCGCCCGGCAGGATCTTGATGTAGTTCATGCGCATCTTGCCGGAGAGGAGCCCGAGAATCTCGTGGTCGTTCTCCAGACGCACACGAAACTGCGCGTTGGGAAGCGCTTCGATCACTTCGCCGTCTTGCTCAATGGCTTCTTCTTTGGCCATAGAAGAATAGAGAAAGCAGGGTTTCGAAAGGAAAGAAGTCAGAAGGAGAAAACGGGGTGCGCGGCGTCGGTCAGACCGCCGCTGCCGGCTGCTCGTCCTCGACGCTCCGGTAAGGGGGCGGCGCAACGAGGGCGCGCTCGATGGGGTCGAACGTGCTCAAGATTTCAGGTTTCCCCGCTCCCTCGGCCTGCACTGCGATCATGTGTTCGTAATGCGCCGATGTGCGGCCGTCGGCGGTGCGCACCGTCCAGCCGTCGTCGTCGGTCGTGACCTCGGCGGTTCCGTGATTGATCATCGGCTCGATGCAGATGACCAGCCCGCCGCGCAGGGGCGGCCCGTCGCCGGGCGTGCCCCGATTGGATACCTGCGGCTCCTCCCACAGCTCACGTCCCACCCCGTGCCCGCAGAGCGCCTCGACGATGCCGTAACCGTCGCAGCGCGCCTCCACCGCCGCCCCGATGTCGCCGACGCGGTTCCCGCCCATCGCCTGGTCGATGCCCTCGTGCATCGCCTCGTAGGTCACGCGGCAGAGCCGGCGGTCCTCCTCCGAAATCTCGCCGACGGGAAAGGTGTAGGCGCTGTCGCCGATGTAGCTGTTGAGCCGCACCCCACAGTCCACCGACAGCAGGTCGCCCTCCCGAAGCGGCTGCTCACCGGGAATGCCGTGCACGACCGCGTCGTTGACCGAGGTGCAGAGCGTAGCGGGAAAAGGAGCGGTGCCGGCGCCCGCCTCGTGACCTTTGAAGGCCGGCTCCGCCTCGTGGTCGCGGATGAACGTCTCGGCGACGGCGTCCAGCTCGCGCGGCGTCACGCCCGGCTCCACGCGGCGACCCACCTCGGCGAGCGCGCGCGACACCAGATCCGCGCTCTCGCGCATCAACCCGATTTCGCGCTGGCTCTTGAGTTTGATCATGCCGAATGCTCTGCCGAAAAAGGTGTTGGCTACGGCGCGCCGAAGCGTGTGCCAGAGGGAGGACATAGAACGTCGCGGTTTGGGTTCGGTGCTTGGCGTTCGGAGGAACGCCCGGAGAAACCCGAACACGAAACCCCGAACACGAAACCTCAACCCCATCACCGCTGTCGCCCGCGCACGCGGCTGCCTTTCATGAAGCCGTCGTAGTGGCGCATCAAGAGGTGGCTCTCGATCTGCTGGAGCGTGTCGAGCGTCACCTGCACGAGGATGAGCAGGCTCGTCCCGCCGTAGAAGTACGCGAAGCTCTGGTTGACGCCCGCCATCATCGCAAAGGCCGGCAGGATGGCCACGAAGCCCAGAAAGATCGACCCGGGAAGCGTGATCTTCGTCAGAATGTTGTCGATGAACTCGCGCGTCTGCCGCCCCTGCTTGACGCCCGGGATGAAGCCGCCCTGCCGCTTAATCGTGTCGGCCATCTCCTGCGGGTTCACCGAAATGGCGGTGTAGAAGTACGTGAAGCCGACGCACACGAAGAAGAACAGCACCGAATAGCCCCAGCCCGACGGATCGCCGAAGAACGCCCCGAAACTCTGCATCCACGGGCTGTCGGGGAAAAAGGTCGCTATCGTACCCGGGATGAACATGATCGACTGCGCGAAAATGATCGGCATGACGCCGGCGGCGTTGACGCGGAGCGGCAGGTACTGCGTGGTGCCGCCGTAGACTTTGCGCCCGACCACGCGCTTCGCATATTGCACCGGGATGCGGCGCATCCCCTGCGAGACCAGGACGATGCCGCACACGATCAACGACCAGATTCCCATCTCCAGAATCAGCAGGAAGACGTTGCTGTTGAGGTTGGTCGTAAACTCGTTCATCAGCCCCTGCGGCAAGAAGGCGATGATGCCGATGGTAATGACCAGCGAAATGCCGTTGCCGATGCCGTTCTCGCTAATGCGCTCCCCCAGCCACATGACGAAGACCGTGCCGCTCGTCAGCACGATTACCGTCGAGATCATGAAGAACGTCGAGTTGATGACGATGGCCTGGCTGGTGGCTCCGTACTGAAGGTTGATCGCGTAGCCGATGGACTGCAACGACGTGATGCCAACGGTCCCGTAGCGCGTGAGCTGCGTGATCTTGCGGCGCCCCTCCTCGCCCTGGCGCTGGAGCTTCTGAAAATACGGCACCACCGCCCCCATGAGCTGAATGATGATCGAGGCGGTAATGTAGGGCATGATGCCCAGCGCAAAGATGCCCGCCTGGCTGAAGGCCCCGCCGACGAACATGTCGAGGAAGCCGAGCAGCTCGTTGCCCGCCGCGCCGCCGGCCTGCGCCAGCGCGTTGGCGTCCACGCCCGGCAGCGTCACGTACGTGCCGAAGCGGTAGATCGCCAGCAGCCCCAGCGTGTAGAGGATGCGGTCGCGCAGTTCCTCGACCTGCCAGATGTTGCGAACGCTCTCTGCCAGTCCGGCCATGATTGGAGGTTGATTGTCGGTGGTTGGTCGTTGGTCGGCTCTTGCTTGCAAGCAACCGAAAGCCAAGAACCAAACACTAAAAGTTTAAAGGACGGTCACGCTTCCGCCGGCCGCTTCGATTTTTTCCTTTGCCGAGTCGGAGAAGGCGTGCGCGGACACGTCGAGCGCGTCGTCGATCTCCCCGCTGCCCAGCACCTTGACGCGCTCCGGCTTGCGCACCGCGCCGGCGTCGGCGAGCGTTTCCGGCGTGATTTCGCCGTCGGCGTCGAGACGCCCGTCGGCGATCATGCTCGCCAGGCGTCCCACGTTGACGATGCGGTTTTCTTTGCGGAACGGGCTGGTAAAGCCGTACTTCGGCAGGCGGCGGTAGAGCGGCATCTGCCCCCCCTCAAACCAGAGTGGCAGCTTGTGCGAGCCGCTGCGGCTCTTCTGCCCCTTCGTGCCCTTCGTGGAGCTGTGCCCCCCGGTTCCCGAGCCCGCCCCGCGCCCCTTGCGACGGTCGGCGTGCGTGGCTCCCTCGGCGGGATTGAGGTTGGAAAGATCCATTGCGCTTCGCGGAATTTATAGTTGAACGTCGAACGTTGAAGGAAGAATGATCGTCGGGTTCAGGAGGACGATCCATGAACCACGGCCAACGAACCCCAAAAAACTACCCGTCAAACACCTTCTTCAGCGGCACGCCGCGGCGCTTGGCGACTTCGGAGGGGTCCTCCAGCTGCGAGAGCGCGTCGATGGTGGCGCCGACCTGGTTGTGCGGGTTACTCGTGCCGATGCTCTTGGACAAGACGTCAGTGACGCCGACGCACTCCAGCACCGCGCGTACCCCCCCGCCGGCGATGACGCCCGTTCCCGGCGACGCCGGACGTAGGACGACCTTGCCGCTATCCTGCTGCCCGGTCACCTCGTGCGGAATCGTGCCGTCGTCGAGCGGAACGCGGACCATGTCTTTTTTCGCATCGTCGTTGCCCTTCGAGATCGCGCCGGAGACGTCGTTGGCCTTGCCCAGCCCCGCGCCCACGAGGCCGTTCTTGTCGCCGACCACGACGACGGTGTTAAACGAAAAGCGCCGGCCGCCTTTGACGACTTTCGAAACGCGGTTGACGGCGACCAGGTTATCGACCCAGTTTTTGCCGCCTCCGCCTCCTCGATTGTTGCGTGCCATGGAGATATCCGCTCTACTTTGGAAAAAACCAGTAGGGACACAGCGCGCTGTGTCCCTGGGCGTCGGGTTGAAACGCCATCATGCTAAAACGTCAGTCCGCTCTCGCGTGCGCCTTCGGCCAGCGCCTTGATGCGACCGTGATACGGGTAGCCGCTGCGGTCGAAGACGGCCCGGTCGATGCCTTCCTCCTCGGCGCGCTCGGCCAATAGCTCGCCGACGGCACGGCTCTGTTCGGTGCGCGTGCCTTCCTCGGCGACGCCGCCCTCGCGGCTCGAAGCCGCCGCCATCGTGTGCGCGGCGATGTCGTCAATGAGCTGCGCGTAGATGTGCTTGTTCGACCGGTAGACCGACAGGCGCGGCCGGGCCGACGTGCCGTTGATGTCTTTCCGCAGCCCCCGGTGCACGCGGTGGCGACGCTCTTGTTTGCTACTTTTCGGCATGGCGTGTTGGCGTTCAGCAGTCAGCGCTCAGCGTTTCGAGTGAAAACATTTGGGTAGCAGGAAAAAGGCTGACAGCTGACCGCTGACAGCCGATAGCTCAATCACCGCGCGGCCGTCTTGCCGGCCTTGCGCTCGACGTGTTCGCCGACGTAGCGCACGCCTTTGCCCTTGTACGGCTCCGGCGGGCGCAGGCTGCGTATCTTCGCGGCGACCTGCCCGACGAGCTGCTTGTCGATGCCTTCGACGACGATGACCGGGTTGTTTCCACGCTCCGTGTGCGTCGAAAGCGCGACCCCCTCCGGCGGAACGAAGAAGATGGGGTGCGAAAACCCCAGCGCCAGTTCGAGCACGCCGTCGGAGTCCACGCTGGCGCGGTAGCCGATGCCGCGAATCTCCAGCTCCTTGGTGTAGCCGTCGGTGACGCCGACCATCACGTTCGTCAGAAGCGAACGGAAGAGGCCGTGACGCTCGCGCTCGCGCCGCTCTTCGGACGCGCGCTGCAGCACGACGTGTTCGTCGTCGACCTCGATGCTCAGGTCGTCGTCCACCTGAAGGTCGAGCTGGCCTTTCGGACCGTCCACCGTCACCGTGTTGTCGGAAGCCACCTCGACGGTGACTTCGTCGGCGATGGGGACGGGCGTGTTGCCCATGCGAGCCATGGCGCGTTGCGGGTTGAAAGTTGAAGGTTGAACAGTTTCTTCTACGCCAGTGCGTTGCTGACTGATGACAAACGCCCCCGTTCCCTCACGCAACATGAATCACGAAACACGAATCACGCAACGCTCAAAATACGTGCGCCACCACTTCGCCGCCGACGCCGATGCGACGGGCTTCTTTGTCGCTCATCACCCCGCGCGAGGTGGAGATGATGGCAATGCCCAGACCGTTTTTGACGCGCGGAAGCTCGTCGGCTTTGGCGTACTCGCGCAGGCCCGGCTTGGAGATGCGATCGAGCATCCGAATAACCGGCTTCTCGTTCTCGTCGTATTTGAGAAAGATGCGCAGGAAGCCCTGCTTGCCGTCTTCGACGTTGAGGTAGTTTTTGACGAAGCCCTTTTCGAGCAGAATCTGCGTCATCGCGCGCTTGAGCTTCGAAGCGGGCACGTCGGCATAGCGGTGGCCGGCCGCCTGAGCGTTGCGCAGGCGGGCCAGAAAGTCGGCCACGGGATCGGTTACGGCACTCATTGCGATTGTGTGATTGACGAATGGCGATTGGCGATTGGAAGCGGTCCGCAGACACTCGCCAATCGACAATCGGAAATCGAAAGTGACCTCACCAGCTGGCCTTGCGAACGCCGGGGATCTTGCCTTCGAGCGCCATCTCGCGAAAGACGATGCGGCTGACGCCGAAGTCGCGCATGTAGCCGCGCGTGCGACCGCTGATGGGGCAGCGGTTGTTCAGGCGCGTGGGGCTGGAGTTGCGCGGAAGCTTCTGAAGCTCCACCCACTTGCCTTCTTCCTTGAGGCGGCGTCGCTCGTCTTTGTACTTCTCGTACATGCGGCGACGCTTCTTCTGGCGGGCAATCTGGCTTTTCTTGGCCATGGGGCTTTGCGGTTTCGAGTTTGGGGTTTCGAAAGTCGAGACTATGCTTCGGCCGAGACGGGATCTTCTTCACTGGACTCCGGCTCGGCGTCAGGTTCTTCCTCTCCTTCGACGGGGGGCTCGGCCTCCTCCGGCTCCTCTTCTTGCTCTTCGAACAACTCGGTGTCTTCTTTGGCCGCCGCCAGCGCCGCTTCGCGCTCGCGCTCTTCGCGCTCTTCGCGCTCGGCCTCGGCTTCGTCCTCCCCTTCGTCGCGGCGCTGGAACGGCATCCCCAGCGCCTTGAGCAGTTCGTAGGACTCCTCGTCGGTCTCGGCAGTGGTGACGAAGGCCACATCCATTCCGTGAATGCGGTCGGTGCGGTCCACGTCGATCTCCGGGAAGATAATTTGCTCGGGCAGCCCCAACGTGTAGTTGCCGCGCCCGTCGAAGGAACGGTCGGGGACGCCCTGAAAGTCGCGCTGACGCGGGAGCGCGAGCGTGACGAGGCGGTCGAAGAACTCGTACATGCGCGTGTCGCGAAGCGTCACCTTCGCGCCCACCGCGTCGCCCTTGCGAATGTTGAAGCTGGCGACGCTCTTTCTGGCGCGCGTGATCGACGGGTGCTGACCCGTAATCTTGCGCAGCTCGTCCACCGCGTCGTCGAGGAGCTTCTGGTTCTCGGGCGCATCGCCGACGCCTTTGTTGATGACGATCTTGTCGAGACGCGGCACTTCCATGACGTTGTCGTACCCGAACTCTTCTTTGAGCGTCGGCACGACCTCGTCACGATAGCGCGTCTTCAGGCGGGCGGTGACCTGTCCGTTTTGCGAAGCCATGATTCGGTTGTCGGTCGAGGGCGGAAAGGCTTCTTGGAGCTGAACGGCTTTTTAGAGCTGCCCACAAGGCCAGCAATGCAGAAGTTGGTAAAGGTCACGGGCGGCAGGCGGTTCCGGCCGCTCGCCTGCTTCCCGGGCGATTCATTGTGGGCGCGCGGGCACGGGAGCACGAGGACGCACTTTGCCGCAGAGCCTCGCCGGAACACCACGCCGTCGCGATCCGGCGTGTGCTCTACCGATCAGCATTCGCTCACTCATTCTCTGCTCACACGTCCAGTTCCTCGCCGGTGGTTTTGGCGTAGCGCACCCAGCGCCCTTTGCCCGTGTCGGGATCTTCCACCCGCTTGCGTCCTACGCGCGTGGTGTCGCCGTTCGAGTCGATGGGCATGACGTTGGAGACGTGAATGGGCAACTCCTTCTCGATGCGCCCGCCGTCGGGGTTTTGCTGCGACGGCTGCATGTGGTGCACGCGCACGTTGACGCCTTCGACGATCACGCGGTCCTCCTCGGGAAACACCTTGAGGATGCGCCCCTCGACGCCGTTGTAGTTGCCGGCGGTCACGCGCACCTCGTCTCCTTTTTTAACGTGAAGCTTAGGCATGTTCGATTTGTGATTTTCGATTTTCGAATGGCGGCTAATCGGCAATCGTCATTTACTACGTTTCACTCCGTTAGTCGCCTGCGGGTCGTGTGCCAATCGGAAATTACAAGACTTCCGGGGCGAGTGAGACGATGCGCATGAAGCGCTGCTCGCGAAGCTCGCGCGCGATGGGGCCGAAGATGCGCGTGCCGACCGGCTCGTCCTGCGGGTTCAGCAGCACGGCCGCGTTTTCGTCGAAGCGAATGTAAGAGCCGTCGGAGCGGCGGTGCTCCTTCTGCGCGCGCACGACCACGGCCGGGCTGACGTCGCCCTTCTTGAGCGTGCCGCCGGGGATGGCCTTCTTGACGGAGACCATAATCTTGTCGCCCACGCCGGCGTAGCGCGTGCCGCTGCCGCCCATCACGCGAATGCACATCACTTCGCGCGCACCGCTGTTGTCGGCCACGCTCAGGCGAGACTCTTGCTGAATCATTGTATGAGTTGAAAGTTGAAGGTTGAAGGGGCCTCTTCAAGACGAGAAACCCTTAACTTTGAACGTTAGACGTTGAACCGCCGACCGAAGGCGCTACGCCGCGCGTTCGAGGATTTCGACGAGGCGCCAGCGTTTGTGCTTCGAAATCGGGCGCGTCTCCATGATGCGCACGGTGTCGCCCTCGCCGGCGTCGTCGTTTTCGTCATGCGTCATCTTGCGCTCGGAGCGCGTGAGGTACTTCTGGTACATCGGGTGCTTGGTCTGCCGCTCGATGGAGACGATGATGCTCTTCTCCATCTTGTCGCTCACGACCGTGCCGACGCGCTCTTTGCGCAAGTTACGGCTTTCCTCCTCGGCGTGCAGCACGTCTTCGGCGACGGCGGCCTGCTCGGCGACGATCCCGGCGCCTTCCTCGGCGACGTTGAGGGCGCCGTCTTCCCCGGACGCAGTGGTTGCGCCGGACGCCTCTTCGGCCTCAGCTTCATCAACCTGCGCTTCGTCGGCGTCCGGGGGGGTGGGGTGTTCCTCTTGCTCTGCCATGATCAGTTTTGGGGGGTCGGTTTTCAGTATTCGCTGCGCTTTGTGCGTGCCCGGCGGCGGGCCTGCGATCACGCTGCCGCCCGTCAAGCTGCTACGCCAGCGGATTGCTTCTCGGTGCGGATCGTCTTGAGGCGCGCGATGGTCCGACGCTTCTTTTTAAGAATCATCGGGTTGGGCAGCTGCGCGATGGCGTGCTCGAAGCGCAGTTGCTCGAGGTCCTCCTGCTCCTCGCGCAGGCGCTCGTCGATTTCTTCAACGCTGAGGGCGCGGATGTCGTCGGGTTGCATAGGAGAGTTGCAGGTTGAACGTTGAAGGTTCTTCGGGATGCGGGCGAAGCATGAACGCGAAATGTTCAACTACAGGCCCCAATGGATGCACTGCAATGGATGCACTGCAGGCGCTATTTCTTCGGGTCCTCGCTTTCGGCGTCGTAGCCGGGCCGCACGACGAACTTGGTCTTGATCGGGAGCTTGTGGCGAGCCAGGCGAAGCGCTTCCTGCGCCAGCTCCTGCGGCGCGCCGCCGCCGACTTCAAAGATCATCCGCCCCGGCCTGACCGGCGCGACGAAGTACTCGGGCGAGCCTTTGCCCTTGCCCATGCGCGTCTCTGCGGGCTTCTGGGTAACCGGCTTGTCCGGAAAAATGCGGATCCAGACCTTGCCGGCGCGCTGAAGCTTGCGGTTGGCCGCCACGCGCGCCGCCTCGATCTGGCGGCTGGAGAGACGGGCCTTTTCGAGCGCCTTGATGCCGAAGTCGCCGAAGCTGATGCGCGTGCCTCGGTTGGCGTTGCCTTTGAGGCGCCCGCGCTGCTGCTTGCGGTGTTTGGTGCGGCTGGGTTCGAGCATGAGCGGTTTCGAGTTTGAGGTTCGGGGTTTCGGGTTCTCTCGCGCAACGAGTGACGGTTCCAACTCGAAACCTTCCACCCGCAACGCAAGACCGCGCCGAAGGCGCTATCCGTTTCGGCGGCGGGGCGGGGGCTGCTTCATCTGCTGCCGCTGCTGGGCCTGCACGTTGGGGCTCAGGTCGGGGGTGCCCAGGATTTCGCCCCGGTAGATCCACGCCTTCACGCCGATGGTGCCATAGACCGTCAGCGCAGTGGCCTTAGCGAAGTCGATATCCGCGCGCAGGGTGTGCAACGGGACGCGGCCTTCGAGGTACTCCTCCACGCGGCCCATCTCGGCTCCGCCCAGGCGCCCGGCCACGCGCAGGCGGATCCCCTCGGCTCCGGCGCGCATCGCAGCGCTCATGGCCTGCCGCATCGCGCGGCGAAACGAGATGCGCCCCTCGAGCTGCTCGGCGATGTTCTGCGACACGAGACTGGCGTCCAGCTCGGGGCGCTTGATCTCGGAAATATTGATCTGTATGTCTTTGTCGGTCAAGCGCTTGAGCTCCTCGCGCAGTTGCTCGACTTCCGACCCGCCGCGCCCGATGACGACACCGGGCCGCGAGGTGTGCAGCGTGAGGATGACGCGCTTCGGCGTGCGCTCGATCACCGCGCGCGACAGGCCCGCCCGTTCGAGGCGCGCGCCCAGGTAGCGGCGAATCTCCTCGTCCTCCACGAGCTTCGCCTGCACGTCCTGCTCGTCGTACCAGTTCGAGTCCCATCCTTTGATGACGCCGAGGCGGAAGCCAATCGGATGTGTTTTCTGTCCCATGTTGGTTCTTGGAGCTTTGGTCTTGGAGCGTTGGTCTTGACGTTCGCAGCGCGCCGCGTCGTGCGACCCGCGTTTATGTCAAGTGGTCGAAATGCGATCAGCGCTGGGGTGCAAAAACACGATCCACGATCAAGCGAGCAAAGCGAACGGACGGCTCACGATTTACCGTTTCCCGAAGGCAGCGCTTTGCACCTGGAGGCAAGCGGTTTTCAAGAGCAAAGCTTACGCGGCCGCCAGGTCGGCGTCTTCGCGCTCGTCGGCGGTGGCGATGATGACAGTGAGGTGGCTCGTGCGTTTCTTGTACGGATGCGCGCGCCCGCGGGCCGCCGGCCGGAAGCGCTTGTACGCCTGCCCCTCGTCCACATGGATTTCCTTGATGAAGAGGTTGTTTTCCTCGATGCGCTCGTCGCGGTTCTGGTCGATCAAGTTGAAGACCGCATCGCGGAGGGTGCGCTCGATGGGCTCGGTGGCGCGGTGCGGCATGAAGCCCAGCGCGCCGACGGCCTCGGCGACGTTTTTGTCGCGCACGGCATTGACGACGGCGCGCATCTTCATCGGCGCGTTGCGAATGTGCTTGCGAACGGCGCGGGCTTGCATGGCGGCGTTACGGTTTCGAGTTGGAGATTTCGGGTTGGGGATTCTTTTCCCGAATGTCCGGAACTACGTCTGATGCGTCACGGACCAGGCTTTTTGGTCTTGGCGCGGCGGTCGGCTTTGCCGACGGGGTGGCCGGTGAAGGTGCGCGTCTCAGCGAACTCGCCCAGCTTATGGCCGACCATGTTCTCGGAGATGTACACGGGCACGAACTGCTTGCCGTTATGCACGGCGAAGGTGTGGCCTACGAAGTCGGGTGTAATCATCGAGGAGCGGCTCCACGTCTTGACCACGCGCTTCGAGTCTTCCTCGTTGAGCTCGTCGACTTTGCGCTGGAGTTTGTAGTAAACGTACGGCCCTTTGCGTAGAGAACGCGGCATTTCGAGTGCGGGGGTGTGGGAGTGTGGGGGTGTGGGGGTTGTTGGAGCGCAGGCGTGAGGGATACTCCCGTACACCCGCACGCCCGCACAATCAACCCTTCTGGCTTTCGTTGCGGCGGCGGATGATGTACTTGTTGGACTTCTTGTTGCGCTTGCGCGTCTTGTAGCCTTTGGCGGGCAGTCCTTTGCGGCTGCTGGCGCGCCCCTCGCCGCCGCCCATCGGGTGGGAGACGGGGTTCATCGCCACGCCGCGCGTGCGGGGGCGGCGTCCCAGCCAGCGGCTGCGGCCCGCCTTGCCGAGTTCGAGGTTCATGTGCTCGGGGTTGGAGGCGCGGCCCACCGTGGCGCGGCAGCGCGCCGGCACCATGCGCGTCTCCCCGCTGGGCAGCTCGAGCGTGGCGTACTCGCCCTCCCGCGCGGTGAGCTGCGCCGAAGTGCCCGCCGATCGCACCATCTGCGCCCCCTTGCCCGGCGTCATCTCGACGGCGTGCACCGTCGTCCCGATGGGCATGAAGCGCAGCGGCAGGCAGTTGCCCGGCTCCGCCTCGGCGGAGGGGCCGCTCTGAAGACGCTGGCCGACCTCTACCGCGTCGGGCGCGATGATGTAGCGCTTCTCGCCGTCGGCGTAGACCAGAAGCGCGATGCGCGCCGAGCGGTTCGGGTCGTACTCGATGGTCGCCACCCGCGCGGGGATGCCGTCCTTGTCGCGCTTGAAGTCGATGATGCGGTACTGCCGCTTGTGACCGCCGCCACGGTAGCGCATGGTCATGCGCCCCTGGTTGTTGCGGCCGCCGCTCCGGTTGAGCGGCTCGAGCAGGCTCTTCTCCGGCTCCGTCTCGGTAATGTCGTCGAAGACGGGGTCTGAGCGATGGCGCTGCCCGTTCGTGTCCGGCTTGCGGTTTTTGATAGCCATGGCGGTTTGGTTTTCGTTCTTGGATCTTTGGGCTTCGGGACGCTGAAGGCGACTCGGCCAGAAAAACCAAGCCCAAAACCGAAGCCCCAGGTCCTAAATACTTTCAAAGAAGTCGATCTCGTCGCTGCCGTCCTTGAGCGTGACGATGGCTTTCTTGTAGGCGGAGGTGCTCCCCTCGATGAGTCCGTCTTGCGTGAACTGGCTGCGGTTCTTGCCGGGAATGATCATCGTGCGCACGTCGTCCACGTCGGTGCCGGGGTAATGCTTTTCGACGGCCTCGCGGATCTGCGGCTTGCTGGACTTCATGCCTACGATGAAGGTGTACTGCCCCTCCTCCATCAGGCGGGTCGTCTTTTCGGTAACGTAGGGGCGAACCAGTACGCGCTTGTTCATCGGTTTTGGGTCTTCCGTTTTGGGTCTTCGGGGTCTCGGGATTCGGGACGCTGGCAGCTGGTCGAATGAAAAACCAAAAACCAAGTCCCAAGACCCAAGCACTAACTATCGAGAATCTCGGTAATCGCGTCGAGGGCGCCTTCTTGAGCGAGGATCACGTCGGCTTTCATTACGTCCACCGTCGAGGCGTTGCGGCCTTCCTTGACCGACACGTGTGGGACATTCTTGCTGGAGCGGTAGATGTACGGCTCATGGTCGGCGGTTAGAAGCAGCACCTTCCCGTCGTCGCCGAGCTCCAGTTGCGCGAGCAGGTCGGTGAGCTGGCGCGTGGACGGACGGTCGAACGAGAAGTCCTCCACCACCCGCAGCGCCTCCTCCTGTTGCGCCTTCGCGCTCAAGGCGGAGCGGCGCGCCAGGCGCTTGGTCTTTTTGTTGAGGTTCAGCTCGTACTCGCGCGGGCGAGCCCCGTGCGCGCGGCCGCCGGTCTGGCGAATCGGCGACTTCGCGTCGCCGGCGCGGGAGCGGCCCGTGCCCTTCTGGCGGTAGAGCTTGCGCCCCGAGCCGCGCACGTCGCTGCGCTCTTTGGTCTTGTGCGTGCCCTGACGTTCAGCAGCCTGAATGCGCCGCACGTCCAGCCACACCACGTGCTCGTTCGGTTCGATCCCGAAGACCGTCTCGCTAAGGTCGGCCTCGCGGCCGTCCTCGGTACCGTCTTCGCTATATACGGGTAGCTGCATTTTGAGGGTGGGGGTGTGAGGGTACGAGCGTATGGGGATTGTTGGAGCGCGAGCAGGGGAACACTCCCACACACCCGCACTCCCGAACTCCCATACTCACTTTCTGTGGATCTCGACGTAGCCTTCCTTCGGCCCCGGCACCGACCCTTTGATGAGAATCAGATCGCTGGCCTCGATGACGCGGACGACTTTGAGGTTTTGCGTCTTGGTGCGCTCCCCGCCCGTGCGTCCACCCATGCGCATCCCCGGGAAGACGCGCGCCGGGTCGCTGGCCCCGCCGATGGCGCCGGGGGCGCGCTCCACGTCGCTCTGGCCGTGCGTCTGCATCCCCACGCCGGCGAAGTCGTGGCGCTTCACCCCCCCCTGAAAGCCTTTGCCCTTCGAGGTGCCGACCACGTCGACGCGCTCGCCTTTTACGAACAGGTCGTCGACGCGAATCTCTTCCCCCAGCTCGACCGGCTCTTCGAGGTCGGCGTTGAAGTCGCGGAATTCGCGCACGACCTCCTTCGGCCCGGCGCCGGCCTTGTCGAAGTGGCCCAAAAGCGCCTTCGAGGTGCGCTTCGTCTTGGCCTCGCCGAAGCCCAGCTGCACGGCGTCGTAGCCGTCCTTGCCGTCCGCGGTTTTTACCTGCGTGACGACGTTGGGCTCCGCTTCGACGACGGTGACCGGCACGTTCGTGCCGTCGTCCTCGAAGACGCTGGTCATGCCGACTTTTTTTCCGATGATTCCGCTCATGGCTGTCGTGGGAGTCGTTTTCGCGTCTCGAAAAATGCTTTCTTACCGTTACCTCTGCGTCGCCTGAATCTCCTGTGTGAGGAGGAGTCGCACCTCGGGAAAATCGTCGCCGACCGTCGACTGCGGAAGCAGAATGTTTCGCAATCGGAGTCCGTCGAATTCGTCGTCCTCCGTCGTCAGCACGATGCGGTCGTTTTCGAGAATCTGGTAATCGACCTCGAGACCGCCGATTCCGCTCGAATCCGGGTAAAAGTCCATTTCGTCATCTTCGCCGCTGATGTCGATGTCGCCGGGAATCAAGCGGTCGCTTTTCTGGTCTCTGCGCGCATAGAGTTCAAACCGGCGGTCGTACTCGTCGTCTCGGGTGTAGAACGTGATCGACAGGCGCGAGTCGTACTGATCGCGGAGCCGCGCCGTCAGGTCGGTATCGTCGACGCGAAACGAGCCGAGGCGCCAGGTGCCCTGCTCAAATACCTTGAAGTCTTCCCGGTCCGCCGCGTCGTTGGTGTCGCACCCCGCCAGCGCGACGAAAACCGAAAGCGCGGCGCCGAGCGCTACCAGCAGCGCAGGGAAGCGAGGCGAATGTCGCACGGGGAGAACCTGCGATGGGAAAGAAGGCTGCATTCACACCTTGATCTCCACGTCCACGCCGCTGGGCAGCTCCAGTTTCATTAAGGAGTCGACCGTGTCGCTCGACGAGGAGTGAATGTCGATCAGGCGCTTGTGGTGGCGACGCTCGAACTGCTCGCGGCTCTTTTTGTCCACGTGCGGTCCGCGCAACACGGTGTAGACCTTCTTCTTGGTGGGCAGCGGAATCGGCCCGCTTACCACGGCTCCGGTCTTTTTGACCGTGTCGATAATTTTCTCCGCGCTCCGGTCGATCAGCGAGTGATCGTAACTCTTGAGCTTAATGCGGATCTTCTGCTGCGTGGCCATGCTTGGCGGTTGCAGGGTTGAACATTGAAAGTTGAAAGTTCCTCGGGCCGCGAGCCAACAGCTAACAGCCAACAGCTAACAGTTTCAGTCCAGCACTTCCGTCACGACACCGGCGCCGACCGTGTGCCCCCCTTCCCGAATCGCGAAGCGAAGCCCCTCCTCCATCGCCACCGGCTTGATTAGCTCCACCTCGAACGTCGCGTTGTCCCCCGGCATCACCATCTCAACC
>PXTR01000134.1 GCA_003023245.1 Bacteroidetes bacterium QS_8_68_15
CGCATCCCCGCACCGCCGGAGCCCCTCACGACGGCACCCCCTCTTCCTCCCGCTCCACCACCAGTTCGTAGCGCACCACCGCGTAGCTGCCGAACAGGCCCGTCCCCCCGTCGATGCGCTCGATAACGTTGGGAATGGTGCCGGGAGAAAAGGTCGATCCGCCCTGCTGCACCTGTTGCGAGCGCAGGAAGTCGTAGTAGTTCTGCCCCAGCGCGCGCAGCTCGATCACGTTGGGACCGTAGAAGTTGGCCACCAGCCACGGCACGTCGATGGTAATCCGCCCGCGGGCCCCGACTTCGTAATTGCCCTCGTTGATGACGGGCGATTCGGTGACCGACAGGTTGTCGAGGTCGACCGCGGCGGAGTCGGCGCGGCGGAGGGCCTGCTCGGCGAACGGCGTCAGGTTCTCGCGCGTGGGGTTCAGCGCCGCCGTCGTCACCACGAAGCGCGCGTTGCGCCCCGGATACTGGCTGCGCGTGACCGACGCCGTGAGGTCGTCTTCGCGCCACGTGAGCGTGTCGCCGCTCGTCTCGGTGATGCGAAACGTGTCGGGGACGACCGTCGCGGCAGTGATCGTGTCGGCGGCGATGCCGTCGCCGGCGGGCAGCCCCGTGGCCGTCAGCCGGTAGCGCCCGAGCGGCTCGACGGTCGGCGCAGCGTTTTGCGGTTCTCCCCGCGGCCGGTACAGGCCGGCGCTATCCGGGTCTTCGACGTAGGGAATGACCTGCGAACGCCCGTCGCCGTTCGTCCGCCGGATGCGCACCGCCGCGCCCGAGACGGCCTGCGCGCTGAAGGCGTACGCCCCGCCGACCGGCGCCGTGCGGCTCAGGCGCACGGGCGGAAAGGCCCCGCCGGCCTGCAGGTAGGCCTCCACCACGTACTGCCGCTCCACGCCCGCCGGCTCGTAGGTGTCGCAGCCGCTGCTCACGGCCGCGGTGAAGGCAGCGGCGAGCGCCGGCAAAAGAGCGAGCGGAAGACGGTTCATAGGCCAGGCGTTCGTTGTTCGTGGATCGTGGTTCATTGTCGAGGGGCCGGCGATGTGAGCATAGAAGACACGACGCCCGCACTCCCGCAACCCCCACGCCCCTGTACTCAAAAGTCCACCGTTAGCGCCACATTCGGCAGGGGGACGGGGAGCTGCGAGACCTCCTCGCGGGTGACGGTGCCGTCGTCCTCGGTCTGGTAGAAGTAAAACCACGTATTGCTCCGGTCGTAGACGTTCAAGAGCTGCACCTGCAACTCGTAGTCGAGGCCGAAGAGGTCGCCGATGCGACGCACGCCCACGTCCAAGCGGTGGTATGGCGGCAGGCGCGCCCCGTTGAAGGGACTGGCGATCACGTCGAGCGTGGTCCCGCGCTGCGGCGGGTCGGTCAGTTCATACTGCGCCTGCGGGCGCGTGAAGGGCTGACCGGTGGCGTAGGTGAAGACGCTCGTCGCGCGCCACTGTTCGGCAAAGTCGTAGCTGAAGACCGCCTTGAGATCGTGGCGGCGGTCGTACTTCGGCGGGTAGGAGCCGCCGAGGACGTTCTGCGCGTTGAGGCCGGCGAGGTCGGTCCGTCGCCCGCCGCCGTCTTCGAGATTGAGGTTGGGAAAGCGCCGCCGCGTCTGCGCGAACGTGTAGGCGAGAAAGCCGGTCACCGGCCCGTCGGTGCGCTCCAGCTTCACCTCCAGCCCCTGCGCGTGCCCTTCGCCGAACCAGAAGGCGTCTTCGTAGGGCAGGCCGGCGAGGTCCTGGATGTAACGGTTGATCTCGAAGAGGTCGCGCATGGTGCGGTAGTAGCCCTCCACGTCGAGGCGCCAGGCGTCGGCCAGGTCGAGCTTGAGGCCGCCCATCAGCTGGTCGCCGTAGGACGGCGGCACCCCCTCCCCGGCGGCGAACCACGTGTCGGCCCCGCTGAAGAACGAACTCGACAGCACCGTCAGGTACTGGTTGTAGCGCCCGTAGCCGGCCTGCAGACGCACGCGCCCATCGAGGCGCTGCCCGAAGAGCGAGGCCGGCCGGTACTGCACCGAGAGGCGTGGCGCCAGGCGCAGGAAGCGCCCGCGCGTGTGATAGGCCGCGCGCAGCCCGCCGGTGATGCGCCAGGGATCGTAGCTCCCGCCGTCGCTGCCGCTGCTGACGTCGTCGCCGGGCCGCCACGTGTCCTGCGCGTAGGCAGAGAGGCGCCCGGTTCGGATCGTCGGGCTAAAGAGCACCGTCTCGTCGAGGCTGCGCTCGAGGGCGCTGGTGAAGACGCTCCCGCGCACTCCGCCGCGCAGCGTGTGCGCTCCAGTGCGCACCTCCAGGTCCGCATTGGCGGCCAGATCGGTCAGCTCGTTGGTGCGGCGAAAGGTGTTGCCCGCCAGCCCGAACTCCGGGCGGCTGAAGTAGCGCGAGGCGCTGACGGACACGTCCGAAAACGCGCGGTCGCCGAGCGCGCCCTCCGCGAACAGGTGCCGCCAGCGCAGCGTGGCCGTGCGGTTGCCGTAGGGCACCTGCACGCGCGCCTCGTCGAGAAAGGGAAAGTCGAGGTAGTCGGCCCCGGCGTAGCCGCCGGCGACGAGCCGGTCGTTCGACGAGAGCGGCACGTCGACGCGAGCGTTGAGGTCGTAGAAGTGGAAGTTGTTGGGGATGCCGTCCACGTCCTGCCGGCGCAGCACGGCAAAGAGCGGCTCGAGCGTCGAGCGCCGCGCCGCCAGCATCCAGGAGCCGCCCCCGGACAGGCTGTCGCCGGCAGCCCCCGCGGGCGTCACCGCATCGGGCAGCGGGCCGTCCGCCGCCACGCGCGAGGCCAGCAGCCCTGCGCTGGCCCTGCCGCTGGCCTCCTCCGCCGAGCCGCGCCGGTTGTTCAGGTCCACCACCGCGCCGAGGCGCCCGCCGTACGTGGACGGAAAGCCGCCCTTGTAGAGCTGCACGTCGCCGATGGCGTCGGGATTGAACGTCGAAAAGAAGCCGAAAAAGTGCGTCGGGTTGTAGACCGTCGTTTCCCCGAGGCGCACGAGCGTCTGGTCGGGGCTGCCGCCGCGAATGTAGAGGCCGCTGGAGAAGTCCGACGCCGCCTTCACGCCGGGCAGGAGCTGGAGGGC
>PXTR01000135.1 GCA_003023245.1 Bacteroidetes bacterium QS_8_68_15
CGCGAGACGCTCATCGAGCAGCACGGCGAGAGCGTCGGCGGAGCCGTGCAGATCCTCTACGGCGGCTCGATGAAACCGCACAATGCCGAGGCCCTCCTCTCGCAGCCCGACCTCGACGGCGGCCTGATCGGGAGCGCCAGCTTGGAGGGCGACTCCTTCGCCGGCATCGTGGAGGCGGGCGAGCAGGTCGCGCAGGCGGCGTGAACGCCAACGGCGTAAAACGCGCGCGGCGTCTCGACGACGTGATATTCGCCTCTTACCGGCTCCCCCTTTCGCCATGATCGAGCGCGACGTGGAAGTCACCAACCAGGCCGGGATTCACACGCGCCCGGCGTCAATGATCGTGCAGAAGGCCTCGCAGTTCGACGCCGAGTTCATCATTCAGAAGGACGGCTACCAGATCAACGGCAAGAGCATCATTGGCGTCATGACGCTGGCGGCGAAGCAGGGCTCGACGCTCCACCTCGTCTTCGACGGCGACGACGAGGAGGCCGCCGCCGCCGCGCTCGCGCAGCTATTCGAAGACGGCTTCGGCGAGGCGAAATAAGCGCTCGCGCACACGTTTGCGGATACGAGGGGACAGCGGACGGCGGTCGTTCAGGTCCTCGGGCGTGGCTCGCGCTTCCAGCGTCAGGAGGCGGCCGAGGCGCGCGTGGCGGGGGCCGTTTCGCCGGGGCCGGCAGTGTCGCCGGGGTCGGGCTGGAAGGTGAGCTGCGCGGCGCCGAGGAGGGCCACGTCGTTGCCCAGCGGTTCGCGTTCGAGGCGCAGCCCGTCGCGCAGGCCCGCGATGACGGTGCGCTGCATCGCCTCGCGGGCGGGGTCGAGCAGGTAGTCGCCCGCCGCCGCGATCCCGCCGCCGACGATGACGGTGCGAATGTCGAGCAGGTTAATCGCCGAGCCGAGCGCGCAGCCGAGCTTGTGGCCGGCCCACGTCCAGATCTCGCGGGCCGCCTCGTCGCCGTCCTCGGCGGCTTCGAAGAGCATCTCCGGGGTGAGGTCTTCGAGGTCGTCGCCGGCGCGATCGTGCAGGAGGGTGTCTTCGCGCGAGATCAGGCGGAAGCGCGCGTGGCGCGAGAGAAAGCGCTGCCCCAGGTACGCCTCGATGGCCCCGCCGACGCCGCTGCGCGCGACCGGGCCTTCGTGGTCGATGCTCAGGTGGCCGAACTCACCCGCGCCCCCGGTCGTGCCGCGAAAGATGCGGTCACGGTAGATGATCGCGCCGCCCACGCCGGTGCCCAGCGTCACCATCAGAAACGAGTCGTAGGGCTGGCCGGCGCTGTAAAAGGCCGATCCGAGCGCCGCGACGTTGGCGTCGTTTTCGAGCGTAACGTTCAGGTCGGGCTGCCCGAGGCGTTCGCGCAGGGCCTCTTCCACGTTGACTTCCGTCCAGCCCGGCAGGTTGGGCGGATGGCTCAGCGTCGTGCGCTCCCAGTTGATCGCGCCGGGGGCGCCCATGCCCAGCCCGACCACGTCGTCCCCCGGCACTGCGCGCATCATGCGGCGCGCCAGGTCGGCGGCGCGGTCGAGGACGCGCTCGGGGCCTTGCTCGGCCTCCGTCTCGACCTGAACCTGTTTGAGAGTCCCTTTTCCGCGCTCGACGAGCGCCGCGCGCAGATGGGTGCCGCCGAGGTCGATACCGATGGCGTACGGAGTGTTCATGTCGTCGGTTATAGGTTGAACGTCGAACGTCTGAAATTTCGTCAGGCCGAAAAGCGTCGTCGGGGCGCAGCCTTCAACCTTTGACCGTCCACTTCAGTCTACGCGATAGACCGTTTCGCCGGGGCGCCTCATGCCGTACTCCTCGCGCGCGATGCGCTCGATGGTGGAGTCGGCGGGCGGGTGATCGAGCTTCTGCTGAAGGGCGTCGATCCGGCGGCGGAGCGAGTCGTTTTCTGCCGTGAGCGCCGCGCGTTGCTTCTGGAAGCGCAGGCGTTTCTGGATGGAGTGGCTGTCGAAAAAAGCCACCCAGACGAGTGCCAGCGTCGCCGCTGCCAGCAGCAGCCAGCGGCCGAGTCGCCACGAGGTGGAGTCGTCGGCAGGCATGGCGGGGTTCGTTGGCCGTGGTTTGTTGGTCGTGGTTCGTTTGGCAGGCGCAGCTGATGTCCGAAAACGAATAACGAACAACGATCCACGAACTCACGAAAACGCCCCCGCTCCCGGATACGTGGCCGCGTCGCCGAGCTGCTCTTCGATGCGCAGGAGCTGGTTGTACTTGGCCGTGCGGTCAGAGCGCGAGGCCGAGCCGGTTTTGATCTGGCCCGTGCCGGCCGCGACGGCGAGGTCGGCGATGGTGGTGTCTTCCGTCTCGCCGCTGCGGTGGCTGATCACCGAGGCGAAGCCGTTCTCGCCGGCCAGCGTCACGGCGTCGAGCGTTTCGGTGAGCGTGCCGATCTGGTTGGGCTTGAGCAGAATGGCGTTGCCGGCGCCCTCGTCGATGCCGCGCTGCAGGCGCTCGGTGTTGGTCACGAACAGGTCGTCGCCCACGAGCTGCACGTCGTCCCCAACCTCCTCGGTGAGCGTTTGCCAGCCGCTCCAGTCGTCCTCGTCGAGAGCGTCTTCGAGCGAGATAATCGGGTACTGGCGCACCCAGTCGGCCCAGAACTGGGCCATCTCTTCCGAAGAGCGCGGGTTGTCGGGGTCGCTTTTCCAGAAGAGGTAGTGTCCGTCGCCGCCGGAGGCGCCGGCGGGCTCGTACATTTCGGCGGCGGCGGGGTCGAGCGCGACGAAGGCGTCTGCGCCGGGGCGGTAGCCGGCCTGCTCGATGGCTTCCAGGACGACCTCGATGGCTTCGTCGTTGGAGCGCAGGTCCGGGGCAAAGCCGCCTTCGTCGCCGACGGCCGTGGAGTCGCCGCGGCCGGAGAGCACCCCCTTGAGCGCGTGAAAGACCTCCGCGCCCATGCGCAGCGCCTCGCGGAAGGAGGGTGCGCCGGCGGGCACGACCATGAACTCCTGCATGTCGACGCTGTTGTCGGCGTGCTCCCCGCCGTTGAGGATGTTCATCAGCGGAACGGGGAGGGTGCGC
>PXTR01000136.1 GCA_003023245.1 Bacteroidetes bacterium QS_8_68_15
CGCGGTGCTCGAACTGATCCTGCACCAGGTCGGCCAGGAACTCGCTCTGGCGCATGTAGGCGCTCTGCGTGAGCGTTTCCATGACGCCGTTGGTCAGCTGTTCGTACTGGTCGGGGTTGTCCTCCAGCTGGATGACGCTGTTCTCGCGCTCCATCACCTTGCGGGCCGTCTCGGTCTTGTGCGTGCCCAGGAAGTACGTCTCGGTGCCGTGCGCCGAGCGATTGCGCGCCGCGTTGGCGTGGAGGGAGATGAAGAGCTTCGCGCCCGCCTCGTTGGCGATGCGTCCCCGGTCGCGCAACGTTATGAAGCGATCCTCCTCGCGGGTGTAGACGACGTCGACGTCACCCATCTTCTCCTCGATGTAGCCGCCCAGCTTTTGGGCGATGCCCAGCACGACGTCTTTTTCGTTGAGGCCGTAGGCCTGCGCGCCGGGGTCTTTTCCCCCGTGCCCCGCGTCGATGACGACCGTGTCGAACTTCCAGCGCTCCCCGGCGGTGGTGCCCTGCGCAGAGCCCACCTCGGGGGCCGCGCGCGTCTGCTTTTTCTCCTCCGGCACCGTGATGCCCGGCGCGCGCTCCTCGCCGCCGCCTTCGCCCGGAGAGGTGCGGGCCACCGGCGGGCCGCCGCCCGCGTACGTCACGTTCATCAACAGATCGTCGGAGGCGCGGTCGCGGTAGGCTTTCACGTCCACCTGCGCGCCCTCTGCCAGCGCGAAGCGCAGGCGCAAGTGGCCGTCGTCGCTCTGCTCGGCCCGGTAGCGCGTCACCGGGCCCGGGGCCGAAGACGCGCGCAGCGTTTCGGCGGCGCGGGTGTTGTAGAGCTTCCACACGATGGCTCCGTCCGTGACCTGCGGCGCTCCATACACGCCGACGGCCCCGGTCGTATGCACGCGCACGACGTAGCCGTCGCCGTCGGAGCGGGCTGCGAAGGAGATGCGCTCGACCGACGGCGCGCGCTCAGCAGCAGGCGCGGCGGCGCGCTCGGCGGCAGGAGCCGTCGCCGGGACGACGGGGACGGCTGAAGGCGCTGCGACGAGCACCGCTGCGCCGATCAGCAGCAGCGAGAGCAAAACGGGGCTTCGCGTTAGCAGACGCACGAACTCAGTTTTCGTTTGCACGTTGGGGATGGCTTTCGATGAACGCGTTTCGCAAAGCAACCGGCCTACGAGCCGGCCCGTCGTCCCCGGTACCCTTCGTGCAAGAGCGATTTCTTTTCGCCCGCTTCGACCGGGACCGGGAGGCGGTTCTGGGGCGGGGCCAGCGCGCAGTTGTATTTCTGCGGGTTGTAGTCGCAGAGCGGGTTGTACGCCTTGTTGAAGTCTACCAGAACCGTGCCGTCTTCGCGCAGCGGCACGTCGAGGTAGCGCCCCGCGCTGTAGGTCTGGCGGCCCGTCGTCGCGTCGGCGAAGGGAATCCAGAGTGTCGTGTCGGAGCCGCGGGAGGGGCGGAAGACCGACAGCTTGTGCGAGGCGTCCCCGAGCGGCACCTCGACGGCGCCGACCTTGACCTGCTCGGTGGGCGCGCCGGTGCGCTGGGCCACGCGCATCGTCTCGGGCACGGGCAGGCGCTGCAAGGGAAGCGCGAAGCGGTAGGTGGTGTCCACCGGAAAGTAGCGCAGGCCCTCGAAGCGGTCTTTGGCCTCGGCGCTCAAAACGCGCGAGTCGCGGCTGCGCAGGTCGAGATCTTTCTGAAGACGCTCCTGCAAAATCCGCTCTTGGTACGACGAGGAGGACTCCTCTGCGCCGCACCCCCCTGTGAGCGTCGCCATCAAAAGCACGGCCGCCGCCCCTACTGCTGACATTGCCGTCGCAACGGTCGTCGCGCGTCTTTTCCGAACAGACGTCATCATGCGCTCGTCCGAAGACCGTGAGAAATCGTCCTGCTGCTCGACGCGCCGGGCGGGGCGGCTTGCCGAACCGTTACCAAATTACTTCGGCGCGGACTTAAAGTAAAGCTTTAGGTGCGCAGTTCCGCGAGGCGGACGGCGGACGATGGACCGTTGACGGCGGTCGTTCAACTCGCGACGCTTTCGCTGCTCCCGCCACGTCTCAAAAAAACCGCCTGCCGACTTGGGGCCGACAGGCGGTTGCTCGAACGGAAAGCGTCCGCAACACGAGAAACGGAGGTCTGTCGTCTGGGGGCTGTCGTCCTCACACGCCGACGGCCTCAGGGTTGAGGACGCGCTCGGCGAGGCCGCTCATGCGCTCGTCGAGCTCCTCGGCGTCGACGAGGGCGCCTTCGAGCGTCTGGGCGGCCTGGTCGTGGCCGAGCTGGCGCGCGTAGGTCGCCGCGCACCCGTAGCCGGCGATGCCGTAGTGCTCGATCCGCTGCGCATTGGCGATGAGGCCAGCATCGCGCGCAGAGCGGTCGGAGGATTCGTCGAGAAACTCGTCGCCTTCTTCGACGAGGCCCTCGGTGCCCTTGCACTTCTCACCGGTAGGCGAGATGCCGAGGTCGTCGCAGATCTGCTCGATGTCGGAGCGGCGCTCGCGCGACTGGCGAATGTGCTTTTCGAACATGTCCCGCAGGTCGCTGCTGTCGGCGCTATCGGACCAGCGCTCGTAGGCGTTCTGAATCTGCTCCTCGGAGTTGTAGAGGTCCTTGAGCTGTTCGGCGAAAAGGTCGTCGAGGCTGGAAATAGCCATAGGTCACTCGGGGGGGTAATGGGAGGACGGTACTACGAACACTTCGCCGCCGGGGCGAATGCCCTGGCGCAAAGCGGACCTCTCTTCCACGGACGCGGGCGCGCGGAGATCAGCAGTGGCCGGGCGCGTTTCAGCCTTTTCCCACGGGCGGGGCTGCGTCCATTCTTTCGCAACTACGCCTCGAACGCGTACCGCACGAGCAGGCGCTGCTCCTCGTCCGGGGCGAGCCGCAAGAGCATGCCCCCGGCGCCGCGTCCGTACTGCTCGCGGTACTGCTTTTTCATCGGCGCCAGGTCGAAACGCACCGTCTCGGTCAACTGCGCCCTACACACGTCGCCGTTGGCGTCGTGCAAAAGCTGAACGCCGGCC
>PXTR01000137.1 GCA_003023245.1 Bacteroidetes bacterium QS_8_68_15
CCGGTGTCGCGCACTCGGTCAGGCGCTCGGGACGCCCCATGCCGTCAGCGCCCCGAACGACGGTCGACCGCTGCCGCCTGCGGTCCGCTGCCGCCGCCGTCCAGAACGCCTTTCAGCCCCAGCAGGCGCGCCATCGTGACGGGCAGGTCGGTGTTTTCCTGCACGCCGGTGAAGCGCTGCGCACCGGGACCGTAGGCCAGCAGCGGCACCCACGCGGCCGTGTGGTCGAAGTTGGTCCAGCGCGCGGTGACGCGTCCCGTCTCGTACGCCCCTTCCGTGATGTGAAGCCCGCCGGTGTCGTGGTCGGCGGTGACGACGACGAGCGTGGAGCCGGCGCGCGCGGCGAAGCGAAGCGCGCGCTCGACGGCGCGGTCCAGCTCGCGCGTGTACCGCCGCGTGGCTCCCAGGCGGTTGGTGTGGCCCGCCGCGTCGGTGCCTTCCTGCTCGGCGACGAGGAAAAACCCGTCGTCGGACCGGCGCTGGAGTTGCTGGACGGCTGCCTCGACCATCCGGGCCAGCGGAGGCCCGTACATGGTGGGAAAGCGCCCCTCGCGCTCGGGAAACAGCCCCAGCCAGCGCGCCGCGGTGTCGCCCGGGGCGGCAGGAGCCGGAGCAGGGGCGAACTCCGCCAGCGAGGAGTCCACCGCGAAGCCCTGCTGCTGCGCCACGCGCCGCAGGCGGTCGGTGAACACGTCGGGTTGGTGCCCGCCCAGGAGCACGTCGGCGCGCCCCGCGATCATCTGGCGGGCGATGGCGTCGTAGTCATCGCGCGAGGGCGTGTGCGCGGTGAAGCCCGCCGGGGTGGCGTCGGTCAGGTAGGAGGTGGTGACGACGCCCGTCGCCATTCCCCGGCGCGCGGCGACCTCCAGGAGGGACGGGCGCTTTTGCCCGTCCGGCGTCATCCCGATGGTATGGTTGGTCGTCTTGAAGCCGGTAGCCATCGCCGTCGCGCCCGCCCCGGAGTCGGTGATCGGGCTCGTCAGCGAGTGGGTGCGCACCAGGCCCGTCACGGGCATCCGGCTCATCGCCAGGCGGCGCTCCGCCAGCGCGTCGACGGTCGAGAGCATCGAGAGGCCCATCCCGTCGCCGACGAAGAAGATGACGTTCCGCACGGGGGCCGTCGCCGCGCTACGGTCGGCCAGCGCTCCAGCGGCGCGGCGGGCGGAGTCTGCTGCCGCGGCCGGGAGCGGCGGCGCCGGCTCTTGCTCGCCGGGCAGCGCGGCGTGGGCGACAGTCTCGTAGGTCGGCCGCACGGGAATGCCGACGACCTGTCCGCCGACGTACCCCAGCCCCGCCAGCACGACGACGGCGGTGCAGAGCCACATGAAGCCTCGGGCCGCCCAGCGGAGCACGTTTTTCACGCAGGCGTGTTGAGCATGACCGGCATGATGAGCATGAGCATGTCTTCCCCCTCGCGCTGCTCGTCGGGGAGGACGATGCCGGCACGGTTGGGGGTGGAGAGCTTGAACAGCACGTCCTCCACATCCGAGAAGTTGCTCAAGACCTCCGTCAGGTAGTTGGCGTTGAAGCCGATGGTCATTTCCTGCTCACCCTTGCCGTCGAATTCGCAGCGCACCTCTTCGTGCGCCTCGGAGGAGCGCTCGATGTCCTCGGCGCTGATTTCGAGGCGGTCGTCGTCGATATGGAGGCGGATCTGGTTGGTCGTGGAGGAGGAGTAGAGGCCCACGCGCTTCACCGCGGCCAGGAGCGCCTCGCGCCCCACGGTGAGCGTCTTTTCGTTTTCGTCGGGAATGACGGCTCCGTAGTTCGGATACGTCTCGTCGATGAGGCGCGCCATCACCTGCGCCGAGCCGAAGTTGAAGCCGACGTGCCCCTCGCCGACGCTGATGGTGCAGAGGCCGCTTTCCCCTTCTTCCTCGCCGTCGTCGTCGCCCGCGTCGGGCTGCCCCGAGGCCACGCGCCCGGCCAGCGAAAGCGCCTTCTCCGGCACGATGAAGGACAGCTCGTCCTCGCTGACCATCGCGTCGGTGGTAAGGCGCACGAGACGGTGCCCGTCGGTGGCGACCGTGCGCCCTTCCTCGGGGCCGATCTCGAAGTAAATGCCCATCATCGCCGGCCGCAGCGCGTCTTGCGAGACGGCGAAGCTGGTCTTCGCGATCGCGCGGCTCAGCAGCGCGCTCTCGATCTCGATGCGGCTTTCCTCGCTTTCGAGCGCCGGCAGGTCGGGGTAGTCTTCCCCGTCGTGGCCGACCATCTTGTACTCGCCCTGGTCGGTTTCGAGGCGCACGGCGATCTGGTCGTCGCCCTCCGCGTCCCCCGCGCCGGCGGAGAACGTCACCGGCAGGTCGGGAAGCGCGCGGAGGGTGTCGATGAGGCGGCGCGCCGGCACGGCGATGCCCTCGCGCCCGGCCTCGCCGTTGGCGGCGAACTGCACGCTGGGCACCTCCTGCACGATGGAGATTTCCAGATCCGTGGCGCTGAGGATCAGGCGGTCGTCTTCCTGCTCGAAGAGAATGCACTCCAGAATCGGGAGCGTGCTCTTCGAGGGGACGGCGCCGCTGGTGGTGTTGAGCGCGTCGAGCAGGTCGGCGCTGGAAGCAGTGAATTTCATGGCGAGGCGGGGACGGCTGTTGGGCGGGCGGGAATGGGGAGGTACGGAAGAGGGCGGCGTCGGATCCGGCGGTTTGCGTGTGGGGGTGCGGGAGCGTGGGAGTGCGGGGGATTTCGTTGCGCGACCGAGTCGCCGGCGCGAAAAGAGCGGCGTGCGAAAAACGAACGCAAGCGCCCTCCTCTTTTTCTCCGAGGCGTCTGCGCCGGTTCGCTCTCCCACGCTTCCCTCCCCCCACGCTCCCGCGCTCCTCACCGGCTGCGCAGTTCGATCTTGCGGCGCAGGTCCTCGACGGTCTTTTCGTACTGCGGGTCCACCTCCATCTGCTCCTCGACGCGCTTGTTGGAGTGGATGACCGTCGAGTGGTCGCGCCCGCCGAAGTGCAGGCCGATGGTCTTGAGGGAGTGCCCGGTGAGCTGTTTGCAGTCGATCGCGAGGTGCTCGCAGACGATGCGCTGAATCTCCTCGACGGTCAGCTCGGAGCGCGACCCGCTGACGAGGTCGTTCAAGACGTCCTTTGCCAGCGAGAGGTCCAGGTCACGCTCGTGAAGAGACGCGTGGGCCATCAGCCGGATCAGCGCGCCTTCGAGGTCGCGGATGTTGCTTTTGATGTTGTGCGCCATGAACTCGATGATCTCCTCGGGCAACTCGATGCCCTCGTCCTCGGCCTTGCGCCGCAGGATGGCGATGCGCGTTTCCAGCTCCGGGGGCTGCACGTCCGCCGAGAGACCCCAGCCGAAACGCGAGAGCAGGCGCTCCTCGATGCCGTCGATCTCGCGGGGGGAGCGGTCGGCGGAGAGGACGATCTGCTTGCCGGCCTGGTGGAGCGCGTTGAAGATGTGGAAGAACTCTTCCTGCGTCTTCTCCTTGCCGCTGAAGAACTGCACGTCGTCGACGATCAGCAGGTCGATCTGCCGGTAAAACATCGAAAACTCGTTGATCCGGTTGTTCTGGATCGCCTGCACGAACTCGGTCGTGAAGCGCTCGGAGGAGACGTAGAGCACCGTCTCGGCACCGTGGGTCTGCTCGGCGTAGTTGCCAATGGCCTGGATCAGGTGGGTTTTCCCCAGCCCCACGCCGCCGTAGACCAGAAACGGGTTGAAGCGCGTGGCGCCCGGCTCCTGCGCAATCGCCCACGACGCCCCGCGGGCGAGCTGGTTGCAGTCCCCCTCGATGAAGCGCTCGAACGTGTAGCTGTCGTTGAGCTGGCTGTCGACTTTCGACTTTTGCAGTCCCGGGATGGCGAACGGATTCTGCACCGGCGCCTCTTCTTCTTCCGCTTGCTCTTCCCCGCCGGCCGGGGAGGCGGATTGCTGCTGCCCGCCGTCGCTGCCGCCGCGGCCCGAAGAACGGACGGACCGCTTCTGCCGCTCGGGGCGGCGCGAGGGATCGGGGTGCTGCCGGTCGCTCTGCTGCTGCTCGCCGCCGCCGCGACTCGGGGCGTCGTCGAACAAATCGCGGGAGCGCCCCGGCGGCGGCGCCGGCTGCTTCTCCTGGCGTCCCGCCGCCGACGATGACGATTCCGTCGAGCGCCCCGCATCCGTTTCGCTGCCGGCGGACGCCTCGTTGTCAGGAGAAGAAGAGGAAGCGGAGGAAGGCCGGGCGGGCAGGCGCATCGACGACCCTTCCGATCCGCCGCGCTCCCCCTCGCCCCCTCCCGGCTGCTCGATCATGACTTCGTAGAAGAGGCGTCCGTCGTCGCCGAGCACCTTCGTAACGGTCTTGCGCAGGAGGCCGAAGTAGTGCTCCTCGAGCCACTCGTAGTAGAAGCGGCTCGGCAGCTGCACGGTCAGGCGTTGAACGCCGTCTTCCTTTTCGAGGCTCTGCGCTTCGAGCGGCTCGAACCACGTCTTGTAGCTCTGCCGGCTGATGTTGTCGCGGATGATCTCCAGGCACGACTGCCAGGCGGTTTCGGCGGCAGGGGAAGCGGAGACATCCTCAGGAGAAGCGGAGGCGTCGTCGTCGTCGGGCGGCTCCATGCGAGTCGGGGAGAGCAAGTGACGCGCGCCGACAGGAGCGCGCGTCCATGAGCAGGCAACAGCAGCGTCGAAAAAAGAAACCGACGGCGGCCGAACCACCGACCGGAGAGCGGGGCTTCACCTCGGCTTTTTATCCACAGCGACCTGTTTCCCTCCATCCATGACGGGAAGACGTCGCCCCTTCGGAACCGCCGGCGCTTCACGCGCCAACAAGTTTTCAACACCGTAAGCCGTTGCCTCCGAACCTTTTGGCGAGCAGAGGGAAGTTTTGCACACCCACAATTCCTTCTTCACATCTGACCACACGGCGATTCCGGCCACAGGCGGAGTTATCCACAGGTTGCCCACACTCTACGGCGCGGCGGACGCGCTCTTCTTTAGAATGCGCGCGCTAACGGGCGGGCATCCGGGACGACACGCCGTCGCGTTGCCCCGCGGAGCCTCCGCTGCCGAACGGAACGCGCCGGGCTTCCGCGGCCGAAGCCGGTTGCTGCTTTACGCGAGAACGGCCCTCGCTTCGGAGGACGCGACAACGGGGGCTTGGGCGGCGGTCCCATTTCAAAGCGGTACCATGTTAACGATGCTTTCCGGCAACGTCAAGCACCGAAATTGCGATTTCACAGGAGAACGTTTGAAGTCTCTCCAGCCCCCTGCGAGACGCCCGAAAACGGCCCCGTCGCTCTCGCCCTGAAGACGTGCTCGCAACCGGGTCACGCTCGCGCCGGCGCGCCCAGCGCCTTCCTGCGAAGAGCCGGCAAAAGCGCCCTCTTCTCCCAATCGGTAGAAACAAGGCTGAACGAGCGGACGTTGGCCGGTTTCTGTGACGCTTCGCTCCAGGCGCTCTCTTCGAAAACGACCGCCGGGCCATGTTTCAGATCGACCTTACCGGGCTGGAACCGGGCGTGCACCGCCTGAGCCGCGAGGTGGCGCCCGACGTGCTCGACGCCCCCGACCG
>PXTR01000138.1 GCA_003023245.1 Bacteroidetes bacterium QS_8_68_15
AGGAAGACGAAGGGGCGGAAGCGTCCATACGTTGCTCGTTGGGGGGGCGTTCGCCGTCGTCGTCGGCGGGCGCGCCGTCTCCGCTCGTCGGGAAGAGGGAAGGAATGCCGGCGCCGGTGTCGTCGACGGTGATCTCCACGGCGCGCTCCTCGGGGGCGTCGAGGCGCAGGCGGCGAGCTGCGACGCGCACGTGCCCGCCGCCGCGCTGCTTGGCGATGCCGTGCTTGACGGCGTTCTCCACGAGGGTCTGCACGGCAAAGGCGGGCACGGGGTAGTCCCTCAGTGCGGGGGGCAGGTCGATCTCCACCGCCAGCGCGTCGCCGAAGCGTACCTGTTCGATGTGCAGGTAGTGCCGCACGAGCGTCAGCTCCTCGCTGAGCGGCACGAACGACTGGCTGCCCGTCTGCAGGATGTGGCGGAAGATGGCCGAGAGGTGCTCGACGGTCGTTTCGGCGCGTTCCGGCTGCACGTCGATCAGCGAGGCGATGGTGTTGAGGGCGTTAAAGAGGAAATGCGGGTTGATCTGCGCGCGAAGGGCCGCCAGCTCAGCGCGGGCGCTGGCGCGGGCGAGCGCCCGTTCGCGCGCCACCAGGTCGAGGCGTTCGGTCGCCAGGGCGAGTTGGCCGGCCAGGAAGCGAAGCAGGTCCAGGTCGCTCCGGTCGTAGAGGGCGCCGCGTTTTTTCTTCCCGCCTATGGCCAGAAGCCCGATGGGCTGCCCGTCGCCGGCGATGGGCAGGGCCAGGGCCACGCCGCGTTCTTCGAGCATCTGCGCGCGCTGGTCGGGGAGGGTGCTGTCGCGGATTTCCGGGTTGCGCGCCCACACGCGCCCTTCGCGCTGCAGATACGGCCAGACGCGCTCGAAGTGCTGCCGTGTGAAGTAGGGCGGCTGCGGGTGGTGCGTCCCGATGATCCAGCCCGGTGGGGCGTCGTCGCTTTCGTCGGGCGGGGCGTCGGGAGCGGAGGTCGAGGCGCGGTCGTCGTCCTCGCCCGGCTCCTCATCGGGGGAGGGGGCCGCTTGCAGAAAGAGCCGCACCGAGCGCGCCCCGAACGCTTCGCCCACCGCGGCGGCGGTTCGTTGGACGAGCGCTTCGTGGGTGAGGATCGTGCGCATCTGCTCCTGAAAGCGGCTGAGCGTCTCGCGGGCGCGCTCCGGCCCGGTGGCGAAGAAGCGGTTGGCGTAGAGGCGCACGCGGCGCGCCAGCCGTTCGAAGACGGCCAGCAAGAGAATCACGAAGAGGCCCACGACGACGTGGTGGGCGGTGCCTTCGACCGGGAAATAGGTGTCGATGGCGGTGTAGCCGCCCACGAAGGCGAAGAAGATCGCCCCCAGGACGGACACGTACGTGAGCGCGCGCGTCACCAGCCCGCTGAGGGTGACGTGACGCAGCGTGGCGAGCGTGACCAGTGCGACCGGCACGGTCGAGAGCAGTTGCACGGCAACGACGAGCCACCCGGCGGCGGCGCTCGTCACCGGCTCGAAAAACGGGACGAACCCGACCACCAGCGCGGCGGCCCCGAGCGCGCACAGCAGCAGAAATGCGCCCCCGGTGTCGCTCCACGAACCGGCCGGGGCGAAGGGCGGAGCCATGCGCAGGTAGACCAACACGAGCACCGTCGCCGCCGCGATGAAGCAGCACGTGTAGAGCAAAACCGGCGCGGTGAGCGCGTGAAGCACGCCCGGCTGAAACGGCGCGTCGGGGGCAAAGGCCAGTACGACCGCCCCCAGCGACAGAAACGGCACGTGCGCGGCGAAGCGCCAGCGCGTGGGCGTCTGCCCGGCCGCCTCCTGCGTGTCGCAGACGACTTTGTGAAGCAGGAGGGCGGGAAAGACGCCCCAGCCGATCATGCCGGCCACGGCCAACCCGTCGAAGAGGCGACGCAGGGGCGCGCCCATGTCGGGCAAGCCCACCGTCTCGATGATGAGCAGGCGCAGCAGCGTGCTGAACACCCAGAGCGACGAGGCCGCCAGCAGCAGCAGCGAGAAGCGCGTGCGCCGGCTGCGTCGCGTCAGCGGCGCGACCACGATCAGCCCGAGCAGGTGGAAGAAGGCCCCGAAGCCGAAGCTCCAGAGCGAAAACGTCCACAGGTTCGGCGAGAGCGGGTGCAGAAACGCCGGCTGCGTCGTCAGCGTGACGCTCAGGCGCTCGAAGCGCTCCCCGCGGAGGACGTGAAAGGTGCGCGTCTCGCCCGGCGGTACGGCGGCGACGGCCTGCCGGAGCGTATCGCGGTCGCGGTACGGGCGGTAGCTGAACATGTAGAGCGCGTCGCCGGCGTGGAGGCCCGCGCGCGCGGCCGGGCTGCTGGGGTGCACGTAGTCGGCCACCAGCGTGCCGTCGGGCTGCTGCGTCCAGCGCGTCCAGTCGGTGCTGCGCGTGGTCGTCGGGCCGTGCTCCACGCCGCCGGCCCACCCGCTCGCCAGCCGCCCGACCGGCACCAGCGCCAGCAGCGTCGCCGCCGCCAACACCACCCACGTCACGTACCGAAAGCGCTTCACGCTTGAAAGAAAGGGTTTTTTCTGCGACACGTCTGCTGTAAACTGTACCGTTCGTTTCGTGTTGCGAAGGCGTGAAACGTGATGCAACCTAAAGGCACTTCTTCACTTCGTTCAGGGCGCGTGATTCGTGAGGCTGCCAGTCTACGGGCGTCGAGAGAAGATTCGCGCGTCAAATACTTTCTGAATGGCCCTGCCGGTAGCATCGGAGCGCAAGCGACCCGGCCGGATCAATCACGCAACACGCATCACGCGTCACGCGAAGCGCGTCACGCAAACCAACCTGCGCTGCGCTCGTTGGCCTCTACGCCGCTTCGACGCCCGCCCCTTCGTTCCGACGACCTCGTATGACCGACGCCGCCGTCTCGCTGACTGACACGCACGCGCACCTGTACTTCGAACGCTTCGACGAGGACCGGGCCGAGGTGCTGCGCCGCGCCGCCGAGGCCGGGGTCGAATCCATCGTCATGCCGGCGGTGGACGTCGATTCGATCGGGAAAGCCGCGCGCCTGTGCCGCCGGCAGCGCAAGCAAGAGACGGAGGCCCCCGAGCTCTACGCGATGGCGGCGCTGCACCCTTCCGAGACGGACACCGCCTCTCCGTCCGACTTCGACCAGGTCGCCGCCTGGACCGAGCACAAACACGTCGTCGCCGTCGGCGAAACGGGCCTCGATCACTACCACGACCGCTCCTTCGACGACCGGCAGGACGCCTTCTTTCGCCAGCACGTGCGCCTGGCGCTCGGCGAAGACCTGCCGCTGGTGCTGCATCACCGCGAGGCCACCGACGCCACCCTCGACGTGCTCGCCACCGAACGCCGCGCCGCCGAGCATCCCGAGCGCCTGCGCGGCATCTTGCACTGCTTCACCGGGACCCCCGCGCAGGCCGAGCGCGCCGTCGAGCTGGGCTTCCTGATCGGGCTGGGGGGCATCCTCACCTTTTCCAACAGCGATCTCGACGACCTGGCCTGCGCTCTCAATCTGGGCGACCTGGTCGTGGAAACCGATGCCCCGTACCTCGCCCCCGAACCGCACCGGGGCGAGCGCAACGAGCCGGCCTACGTGCGCCCCGTCGCCGAATATCTCGCCGACGTGAAGGGCGTTTCTTTCGAAGAGGTCGCCCGCACGACGACGACGAACGCCCGCCGCATCTACGACCTGCCGGGCGGTGGACGACCGACGACCGACGGTGGACCATCCGCCCGAAACGCCAACGCGACTTGACCGGCGCGGAAGCAATCAGAGAAGCGCCCGCGCTCCCGTGCTCTCGCACACTCCCGCCCGAATGTCCACTCCCCACCAACGCCGCCGCCGCTACTACCGACGCTACGCCGAACGGATGGACCGGCGGATCGACACCCTCGAGCACCGCAGCAGCCGGATCGGGTGGGCGCGGCTGGGCGTCGTAATCGCCGGCGGAGCCGCCGCGTGGATCGCCTTTGCCTCCCTTGGCAGCGGCGCCGGGTGGGCGGTCGTCGCAGGAGCCGTCGCGCTGTTCTACGGGCTGGCGCGCGTGCATCGGCGCGTGGAAGACGGGCAGACGCGCGTGCGGCGCTGGCAGCAAATCAAAAAAGAGCACGGCGCGCGCCTGCGCCGCGACTGGGACGCGCTGCCCCCGGCCCCGACGCGCGAGCAGCCGTCCGAGGCCGACCCGCCTCCTGATGAAGCCCATCCCTTCGCGTCCGGCCTCAACCTCACCGGGCCGCGCTCGCTCCTGCGCCTCATCGACACGTGCGCCACCGCGGGCGGGCGCCGCCGCCTGCGCCGCCTCCTGCTCGATTCGTCACCGCCGGAGCGCGCGTCCACGCTTCGCCGCCAGGCCATCGTGAAAGAACTCGTCCCGCGTGCGCTCTTCCGCGACCGCCTCGCGCTGGAGGGCCGCCGCGCCGCCGGCTCCACGACCGACGACCCGCGCCGCTGGAGCAACCGCGCCCTGCGCCGCTGGCTCCAGGGCGACGCCGATCCGCGCCCGCTGCTCCCGTGGGTGCTCGGCCTCGGCGCGCTGGGGGCGGCGAATGTCGTGCTGGCCGCGCTCTACTTCGCCGGGGGGGTCCCGCCGATCTGGGCCGCCACGCTGCCGCTGTACCTGCTGCTCTACACGTTCCAGCTTCCGACGGTGAAGGGCCTCTTCGAACAGGCCGAGGAGCTGCACCAGGCGTTCCGGCGGCTGGGGTCGGCGTTTCGTTTTCTCGAAGAGCGCCCGCTGGCCGGCGCGCCGCTTGTGCAAGAGCTGCTCGCGCCCCTGCGCTCCAGCAGCAGCGACGACAGCGAACGACGACCCTCAGCGCACGCGCGCCGCGTGAAGCGCATGGCCGCGGCGGCCAGCCCGCAGCACAACGAGCTGCTGCGCGCCGTCAACCTGCTGGTGCCGTGGGACCTGGCGGCCGCCTACCTGTTGCGCCGCGAGCGCCAATCCCTCGCCGACCACCTGCCCGCCTGGCTCGACGCCTGGCACGAGG
>PXTR01000139.1 GCA_003023245.1 Bacteroidetes bacterium QS_8_68_15
CACCCTCGGCCCGCTTGCGGCCACGCACGCCGAAAAGTACCGCCGCCCGTACGCCGACATTTTGCCCGAGACGCACTTCGTCCCCTTCGCCGACGCCGGCGCCGTGGCCGAGGCGCTGGAAACAGGCGACGTAGGTGGTGTCATCCTCGAACCCATCCAGAGCATCGCCGGCGTGCGCGAGGCCCCGGCGGACTACCTGCGCGAGGTGCGCGATCTGTGCGACGCCCACGGCGCGAAGCTCATCTTCGACGAAGTGCAGACCGGCGTCGGACGCACCGGCACCTTCTCGATCAGCCAGCAGCTCGGCGTGACGCCCGACCTCATCACGATGGCCAAGAGCCTCGGCGCAGGCGTGCCCGTCAGCGCCGTGCTGGTGAACGAGCCCATCGCCGCGACCGTGGAGTCGGGCGACCAGGGCTCGACCTTCGGCGGCGGGATGCTGGCGATGGCCGCCCTCGACGCTACGCTACGGACGCTCGACGAGGACGACCTGATGCCGCGCGCCGCGGACCTGTTCGCGCAAATCGACGACACCCTCTCCTCGCACGAGACCGTGCGCGACGTACGCGGGCGCGGTTGCTTGGCCGGCGTGCAGCTTCATCCCCCCGCCGGCCCGGTGCGCGAGGCGCTCCGCGAGGAAGGCGTCCTCGTCGGCGGCGCCAACCCGCCGGACGTGCTGCGCCTCATGCCGCCACCGTGTGCGAGAGGTAGCGTGATCCGTGAAACGTGGTGCGTGATGAAGCCGGCCCTCGTTGCTTCCAATGAACCCCTACCGGAATGCCATTCGGAACGGACCAACGATTGAATTCTCGTTCGGCGTACACCAATCAGCAACCTCACGCATCACGCATTACGAATCACGCTCCGCCCCAGCAGCCCTCCCGCGCCCAACCAACTCCAAACCCCGGACCCCAAACCCGCACAACCCGAAACCGCGAATGTACGCGCTTACTCACTGGCCCGCCGTCTCGGACGAGGACTGGAACGCCCTGCGCGAGGCGGCGCGGCGCCACCGGCAGGCCGGCTCGACCTGGGCCGACGACGCGCACGGCCACAGCATCGGCCTCGTCTTTTTCAACCCGTCGCTGCGCACGCGCTGCTCGATGGAGTTGGCCGCCCACCAGCTCGGCGCGCACGCCACCACGCTGACGCCCGGCAGCGGAACGTGGGACTTCGCCTGGAAAGAGGGCGCCGTGATGGACGGCCCCGAAGCCGAACATGTCCGCGACGCCTTCGGCGTTTTGTCGCGCTACTACGACGTCCTCGGCGTGCGCGCCTTCGCCTCCCTCTCCGACCGCGCGCAGGACGAGAGCGACGCGCTCATCCAGACGGTCGCCGACGCCGCGGACGTCCCCGTCGTCAACCTCGAATCGGCCCGCTACCACCCGTGCCAGGCCCTCGGCGACGCGACCGCACTGGCCGCGCATTTCGGCCAACGTGACCTCAGCGGAAAGCGCTTCGTGCTTTCGTGGACCCCGCACCCGAAGCCGCTCCCGCGCGCCGTCCCGCACTCGGCCCTCCTGATGGCCGCGCGCTGCGGGATGGACGTGACCGTCGCCCGGCCCGACGGCTTCGCCCTCGACGACGGCGTCATGGAGCAGGCGCGCACCTACGCCGACGCGAACGACAGCGCTCTCACCGAAAGCACCGACCCGGATGCCGCCTTCGACGAGGCCGACGTGATCTACGCCAAGTCGTGGGCGGGGAACGCCATTTACGAAACCCCCGACGCCGAGGCCGACCAGCGCGCCACCCGCGGCGACTGGACGATTTCGGCCGACCGCATGGGGCGCACGACCGACGCCGCCGCCTTCATGCACTGCCTCCCGGTGCGCCGCAACGTCGTGGTCGACGACGCCGTGCTCGACGGCCCACAGTCCATTCCCCTCCCGCAGGCCGAGTGCCGCCTCCACGCGCAGAAGGCGATTCTGGAGCGCATGTTTTCGTGATGCGTGACACGTGATCCGTGACTGATGCTCATTCGACCCGTTTACGCTCTGCTGCGACCAGCGACGCCAATCAGAACACCCTAACGCTCGACTCTTTCTTCTTCCGCAGCGAAGCAACCTCACGCGCTGTGAGCGAAGCGAAGGGCCTTGTGTCATGCCCTTGTGGTACGAGTGCTTTTAGAGTGAATCACGCGTCACGAATCACGCCGGTCTTCCTAAAAGCAACTCCGCTCGCCCAACCCCCCTCGATGACTAACGAAAAACCCACCGTCGTCAAAGTCGGCGGGGCGGTGCTCGACGACGCGGACGCCGCCGATGCGCTCTGGCGGGGCATCGCCCAACTCCGCGACGAGGCGCCCGTCGCGCTGGTGCACGGCGGCGGGCGGCAGGCCACCGCGCTCGCCCCCCGGATGGGGGCGCGGGGCCCTCAGCACCCGCCTCGTCACCGATGCCGAGCAGCGCGGCGTCCCCGCCGTGGGCCTCTCCGGCGCGGACGGCGGCCTCCTGCGCGTCACCAAGCGCCCGCCGTGGAACGTCGACGGCGAAACGGTCGACTTCGGCTGGGTCGGCGACGTGGAACGCGTGAAGCCGGACGTGCTGCGGGCACTCCTGGAGGGCGGCTTCACGCCCGTCGTGGCTCCGCTCGGCGCCGACGCCGACGGGCAGGTCTACAACGTCAACGCTGATGCGGTCGCCTGCGCGCTCGCCTCGGCGCTCGACGCGTGCCGCCTGCTGCTCGTGACCGCCGCCGCGGGCGTCGACCGCGCGGACGGCACGCGCCTGCCCCGCTGCGACGCGCAAATTTTCGAAGACGGCGTCGCGAACGGCTGGATTCGCGGCGGGATGCGCGTGAAAGTGCACACCGCCCTGAACGCCCTCGGCGACGGGGTGGACGAGGCGTTTGTCCTCGGTCCCGACGACCTGGTGGCGCGCGAGGCGGGGACGCGGATTGCGTGATGCGCGTTGCGTGATGCAACCTAAAGGCACTTCTTCACTGCGTTCAGGGCGCGTGATTGCAGCCAGCCCGATACGCTCGCGCTCCGACTCTGCCGGTGGGAACCAGTCAGAAAGCGCAGACGCCTGACCACCTTTTCGGCTTCCGAAGGAGACCACCTCACGAATCACGCATTACGCATCACGTTCGTCTCATGCCACCCCAAGTCGTTTCCGAACCCGATGCGGTCGCCCTGCTGAAAGCCCTCGTCGGCTTTCGGTCTCTCAGCGGCGAAGAAGGCCCCGTCGCCGACTTTGTCGAGGAGTACGTCCGCTCTGCCGATCTCCCCGTCGCCGTGGGGCGCGTGGACGACAACGTGTATTTCTCGCTCGGGGACGACGACGCCGGGAGCGATGCGGACCGGCTCTTGCTGTGCTCACACCTGGACGTGGTGCCCCCCTCGTCGGATCATCCGTACGACCCGTTCACGCCCACCGAGACGAGCGGCCGGCTCTACGGGCGCGGCGCCGTCGACGCCAAAGCCAGCGGCGCCGCCATGACGACGGCCCTCCTCTCACTCGCCCGCGACGACTGGACGCCCGGCCGCGACGGCCGCGCCGGGCAACTCATCGTCGCGCTCACCACGCACGAAGAAACCGGCGGCGCGTACAACGGCCTCCAGACGCTCCGCCCCCATCTGCCGACCCTCAGCGCCGCCGTCGTCGGCGAGCCGACGCAGCTTCAGCCCTGCGTGGCGCAGAAGGGACTGCTCATCCTCGAAGCCTGGGCCCACGGGCAGACGGCCCACGCCGCGCGCGCTCCCCTCGGCGACAACGCCATCGTGCGCGCCGCCCGCGACATCGAACGCCTCCAGTCCTTTTCCCTCGACCGCGAAGACCCGTTCCTCGGCGCGCCCACCATCAACGTCACCACCGTCGAGGGCGGCTCCGCGCGCAACGTGATCCCCGACCGCTGCACCTTCACCCTCGACATCCGCTCCACGCCCGCCTACACCCACGACGAAATCACCGCCGAGGTCGACGCGCTGCTCGAATCGGAGGTCGCTGTGCGCTCGAAGCGCCTCGTGCCGGCGAGCACCGCGCCCGAAGCGCGCATCGTGGAGGCCGCCCGCGCAGCGCTTCCCGCCGGCGCGGAACCGTTCGGCTCACCGACCGCTTCGGACTGGATCTTTCTCAACGACGTGCCGGCCGTCAAGCTGGGACCGGGCGAAAGCAGCCGCTCCCACACGGCCGAGGAGCACATTCGCCTCGCCGCGGTGGAACGCGCGGCGGAGGGGTATGCTGATCTGGCAAAAGCATACTTCGGTAACCAATCGTAGCTCGTCCGCCTGGGTTCGATCACTCGATGGGAGATGGTCTGGCTTGACTGACGACGCCTGCGGAGCGAGAACCATCCACTATCTACCATTCACCGTCTACCCGCTCCATGCCCTCTGACCGGCAACGCCTCCTCTGGCAAAAAAGCGCCCCCGGCGACGGCGACGACTGGACCACCCGATTTACCGTCGGCGACGACTATCGCTGGGACACGATGCTGTTGCCGTATGACATTCGCGCCACGCGAGCGCACGCCTGGGCGCTGGCTGAAACGGGCGTGCTCACCGCAGAGGAACGCGCGCAGATCGAAGACGCGCTCGACGGGCTGGGAAACGCGGTCGAAGACGGAACCGTCACCGTCGCGCCGGCGGACGAGGACTGCCACACCGTTATCGAGCGTTTTCTCACCGATCGGCTGGGCGAGACGGGCGAAAAGATTCACGCCGGACGCTCGCGCAACGACCAGGTGCTCGTGGCCGTGCGGATGTTTCTGCGCGACAAGTTGCGCGCCCTCGGGCGGCAGACGGCCGCCGCCGCCGAGGCGCTCTGCGCGCTGGGCGAACGCTACTCGGGCGCCCTGATGCCCGGGTACACGCACCTTCAGCGTGCCATGCCCACCACCGCCGGCCTCTGGGCGCTGGGCCACGCGGAGGTCCTCGCCGCCGACCTCGACACGCTGCGCCACGCCGAGCGACGGGTCAACGTCTCTCCCTACGGCAGCGCCGCCGGCTACGGCGTGCCGCACCTCGACCTCCCGCGCCGCGCGGTGGCCGAGCGGCTGGGCTTCCGCGCCGTGCAGACGCACGCTCCCGCCGTGCAGCTCACCCGCGGCAAAATCGAACTCGCCACCGTCCACGCCCTCGTGCAAGTCGCCGGCGCCGTCAACCGCTTCGCCGCCGACCTGTCGCTCTTCACGACCGCCGAGTTCGCCTTCGCCGACCTGCCCGACGCCCTGACGACCGGCAGCAGCATCATGCCGCAGAAGCGCAACCCCGACGTGGCCGAGATCGCCCGCGCCACCTACCACCCTCCGGCTACCACCGCGACCTCCAGTTCACCAAAGCCGCCGCCATGAAGAGCGCCTTGATGACCGAAGACCTGCTCGAAGCCGCCCGCCGCCTCGCCGAGGGCCTCCGCTTCGACCGCGAGGCGATGCGCGCGGCCTGCTCGCCCGAGCTCTTCGCCACCGCCGCGGCGATGGAGCGCGTCGCCGAGGGCGTGCCCTTCCGCGCCGCCTACCACGAGGTCGGCAGTGCGCTCGACACGCTCGCCGGCGCGCCCGACGCCGACACCGCCCTCGCCGCCTACCGCACCGACGGCCCCCCCGGCCAGGGCCGCCCCGACCTCGTTCGCGAGCGCCTCGCCGAGCACGACGGGTGGATGGAAGCGTGATTCGTGACGCGTGATTCGTGATGACAACAGTCCAATGCACCTGCGTCTCGAAGCGACTGGCAGAAGCCTGTCCGAATGCACCGTCGCCCGAATGTTCTTTCAGCCCCCGCCAGCGGGCAGCCTCACGCGCCCCGACCAACGGGAGGAAGTACTCTCCGGGGTGCATCACGCAATACGCATCACGCAACACGAAACACTCTTGACAAACGCTTAACGATCCTCGCCCGAACAATCTCTCGTCGGCTGACATACGTTGTACCGATATGAAACGATGTTGATGCTGACATTCATCCGGAAGGGTGGAGGGAGCAGGCCCTCTGAAGCCCTGGCAACCGCTCTTGCTGCTGTGCGGCCTCGCGCCGCGCTGGTCAGACAGAGAGAAAGGTGCTACCTCCTGCCTCGCAGCCCGCGAGGGAAGATGAATGGGAAGAAGCCCCAGCGCGTCGCCGCTGTGCACGCCTGGATGCTTTCGTCCCCTTCTACGCCCCTCTGACGGCTGGGAGGGGCCTTTTTTATGGCGCGTCCTTTCGAATCGAAAGACGCGCGCGCCGGTCCTCTCCCCGCCTCGTCAGGCGGAATCGGTCGTCCTCACGCGGCGACCGCGCCCGCACCTCTCGCTGCTGTACTGGCGCCTCTTCTGGATGGAT
>PXTR01000140.1 GCA_003023245.1 Bacteroidetes bacterium QS_8_68_15
TGTGCTACTCTTCGATTGCGACGCGCGCGTTTTCCTGCACGTCTTCTTCGCCCTCGGCGATGCGCAGGTATTGCGAGAAGGGGGCCGACTGGAGCTTTCGGCGCATCAGGGCGTTTGCCTCTTCGTCGGAAGCTTCGAGCAACGGATGGTCGAAGCCGTAGAGGTCGTCCAGATGGCGGGCCCCCTCGCGCGGTCTCGTTGCTTTTTACTTTGGGCGAAGCCCCTGCCGGGAACGCCGCGTTGCGGCAGAGCCTTCGAGAAGTCCGCGCCACCCTGCAATCGAAAATCGCTCCCCTGCAATCGAAATCGGCATCCTCAGCGATACGCACGGCTACTTTCACCCTGATCTGGCAGACGTCTTCGAGGGCGTCGACCTCATCCTGCACGCCGGCGACGTGGGCGACCCTGCCATCCTCGACGGGCTGGAAGCCGTCGCGCCGGTGCGCGCGGTCTTCGGCAACGTCGACGGCCGCGACGTGCGCTCGCGCCGGCCAGAGACGGAGCGCTTCGAGGTGGGGGGACTGAATTTCTGGATGACCCACATCGCCGGGCGGCCCGGGCGCTGGCAGCGCGGCATGGGGCGCCGCCTCGCCGAGGAGGGCCCGCCCGACGTGTTCATTTGCGGCCACAGCCACATCCTTCAGATCGAGCGCGTCGACGAGCTGGACGGGCTGCTCTTTCTCAACCCCGGCGCGGCCGGAAAGCACGGGCGACACCAGAAAAAGACCTGCGTGCGCCTCCACATCGCCGACGGCCGCACCACCGACGCCGACGTGGTCCACCTCGACGAGTAGCGCAGCATGGGTGTTTGCGAAGGCTTCCGCGCTCCGGATTGGAAAAATGCGCGGGCCCAGCTATCATGAGCGAACCTCCCGATCGCATTCACTCGATCTCGCTTTCTGCACTTCCCGCCTCCCATGCCCGCTTCCGCTCCGCATGCGCCGCCGCTGCTCTCGCCCGAGGCGATGCGCGCGGCCGACGCCTTCGCCATCGACGACTTCGGTGTGCCGAGCCGCGTCTTGATGGAGGCGGCCGGGCGCGCGTCGGCGGACCACGTTGCCGCGACGTACGGGCCGCTCGAAGAGCAAACGGTCGCCGTCTTTTGCGGAAAGGGCAACAACGGCGGGGACGGCCTCGTCGCGGCGCGCCGCCTGCTGGCGCTGGGCGCGGGCCGGGTGCGCGTGGTGCTCGCGGCCGGGACCGAGGATCTTTCCGACGACGCCGCGCCCAACCTGCGCCTGCTCGAACGGTGGAACGACGAAACCGGCGGCGGCCGCTTGTCGCTCGTCGCCTTCGACACCCTCGCGCAGCTGGGCGCGCAGACGCCCGCCGACGTGCACGTCGATGCGCTCTTGGGGACAGGCCTCACCAGCGAACTGCGCGAGCCGATCCGCAGTCTCGTCGGCTGGATCAACGAGCAACCCGCGCCCGTCGTGGCGCTCGACGGCCCCACCGGGCTGCACGCCGGTACCGGGGCGGTCCTCGGCCGCGCCGTCCACGCCGACCAGACGGTGACGATGGCCGCGCGCAAGACGGGCCTCACGCTCGGGGAAGGGCCGATCCGCGCCGGGCGCGTGGAGGTGGCAGAGATCGGCATTCCCGCCTTCGCCCTGCGCCGCCCCGCCGACGAGGGGCGCCCCGGTTGCGCGCGGCTCACCACCGACGCGGCGGTCGCGTCGTGGCTGCCGGAGCGCGCGCACGACGCCTACAAGTACAGCGTCGGCCTCGCGCTGGTGGTCGGCGGGGCGCCGGGGATGACGGGCGCGCCGGTCATGTCCGCCTCCGCGGCGGCGCGCGCAGGGGCCGGCTACGTGCAGTGCGCCTGCCCGGCCGGGGCGCAGCACACGCTCAACGCCAAGCTGACGGCCATCACGACGACGGCGCTGCCGGTCGAATCCGACGATGACGACGAGGGGGACGGGCTGAAGCCGCGCGCGGCGCTCGATGCGCTCGGCGGTGCGCTCGACAAGGCGGGCGGGCTGCTGGTGGGGCCCGGCCTCGGGCGCGCCGACGGCACGCAACGCTTCGTGCGCCGGCTCCTGGAGAAGACTGGTGGCGGCCCTGATGAGACGCCCGTCGTCATCGACGCGGACGGCCTCAACGCCCTCGCCGACCGGCCCGACGACTGGTTCGCGCAGCACAGCCGGGGCCGGTGGGTGCTGACCCCGCACGTCGGCGAGTTCAAGCGGCTCGCCGGCACGGGAGACGTGGACCTGTCGGACCGCCTCCGCACCGCGCAGGACTACGCCCGGCGCTGGCAATGCGTCCTCGTCTTGAAAGGGATGCCCAGCGTCGTGAGCGGGCCGGCGGGCCGCGCCTACGTTTGCGGGGCCGGCAACCCCGCGCTCGCCACCGCCGGCACGGGCGACGTGCTCGCCGGGCTCACCGCCGGCCTCCTGGCGCAGGGCACGCCTCCGCTCGAATCCGCCGCCGCCGCGCTCCACCTCGGCGGGGCCGCTGCCGACCGCTACGTCGCTCGCCGCGCCGCCCGCTCCCTCACCGCGCCCGACCTCGTCGGCGAGTTGCCCCCGCTCCTCCACGAACGCTTCGCCTGACGTCGGTCTTCGGTCTGGTGAAGATCGCGCTTCCAGCTTGACTTTTTACGATGTCAAGTTTTCGCGCCGTTTTTCTCCCGCACCCCCGCACTGTCATCGCCCGTCTCCTCGCCACATTCTGGACGCTCGGCATCGTCGCGGCGCTCGCCTGGCCGCGCCCGGACCTGCCCTCGCCGCCCACCCCGATCCCGTTCGACAAACTCGTGCACGTCGGCCTCTTTGCCGGGTTCGGGCTGATGTGGATGTGCGCCTCGCGGGCGGCGCTCGGCCGGCGGACGGCCGGGGTCTTCGGGACGGGCCTGCTCTTCGCCGTCGCCACCGAAGCGGGCCAGCGCGCGCTCCCCTACGGGCGCACCGTCAGCGCGCTCGACGCGCTCGCCGACGCGGTGGGGCTGGCCCTCGGCGTGGCCGCCTTCTACGCGGCGCGCCGCTGGCTGCGCTTTCCCGCCCCGTCGTCTGGCGCCGACTCCCCGCGCGCGGCGGACTGATCCCTTCTCATTTCGCCGCCCTCCGAAGCCGGAACACCCCCTCTGCGTCCGTGTTGGAAAGGAGTCCGATATGAAATCTATGTCCACACGGAGAACCCCGTTTTTCTCTCAACTCTTGTCGAATCGTCATGGCTCTGGAAAAAAAGGACGGCGCCAACCTGCGCAAGCGTTACCCGATCTACGTCGAGGTCGGCATGATCGTGGCCCTGCTCCTGCTGATCGGAGCGTTCCGCTTCAACATGGGCAGCGCGCCGAAAAAGACCTTCACCGTGCAGGAGCAGTCTACCGTCGACATTAAGGAGGTCAAGCAAACGACCCAGCAAAAACAGCCGCCGCCGCCGCCGCGTCCGCCGGTGCCCATCGAAAAACCCGACGACGAGGTCCTCGAAGACGAAAACCTCGACTTCGACCGCACGCTTGACCTGAGCGAGTCGCTCCAGAAGACGACGGATAACGAGGCGCCCCCGCCCGAGCCGGAGGGGGACCAGGAAAAAGAAGTCGTCGACTTCGCCGTCATCGAGGACAAGCCGGAAATGAAAGGCGGGCAGGAGGCGCTCTACGAGGCGCTGGACTATCCGAGCTTCGCCAAGAACGCCAACATCGAGGGGACGGTGTTTCTTCAGTTCACCGTAACCACGAAGGGCAACGTCAAAGACGTTAAGGCCCTGCGCAGCCCGCACGAAGCGCTCACCAAAGCCGCCATCGAGGCGATGAAAAAAATGAAGTTCAGCCCGGGGAAGCAGCGCAAGGAACCCGTCGAAGTGCGCATGTCCCAGCCCATTCGCTTCAAGCTCAACTGAGCAATTCGGCTGAGGCTCGCTTTTGAACGCTTTGGAGAAACGCCCCGTCGGTCCTCGTGTCCGGCGGGGCGTTTGCTGGGGCTGCGCCTCTCCTCATCCGCGCCGGAGAGACTCCACGTCCCCGCTTGCCCGGCCGACGAGCACATCGGTCGCGTACCCGAGAAACAGGCCGTGGTCGAGCACCCCGGGGTGCCGGTCGAGCGCGCCGGCGAGCGCGCCGACGTCGGGAAGGGCCTCGTCGAAGCGCACGTCGATCACCCAAAGCCCCTGGTCGGTGACGACGGGGCCGTCTTTGCCCTGTCCCGAGCGCAGTTCGGCCGCCCGGGCGCCGTGCTCCTCCCGAAGGAAGCGCGTGACCGGCGCCAGCGCCATCGGCATGACCTCGACGGGCACGGGCGCTTGCTCGCCGAGGCGCTCCACGCGCTTCGACGGGTCGGCCAGGACGACGAAGCGGTCGGCCGCGGCGGCGATGACTTTCTCGCGGGCGTGCGCTGCTCCGCGCCCCTTGATGAGGTTGAGCGCGGGCGTCACCTCGTCGGCCCCGTCGAGGGCCAAATCCAGTCTTCCCGCTTCGTCGAGCGTCGTAAGCGGAATCCCCAGGGAGCGCGCGCGCCGCTCGGCGGCAAAGGAGGTCGGCACGCCGGCCACATCCGTCAACGCGCCGTCGCGCAGACGCCGCCCGATCACGCGCAGGGCGCACGCCGCCGTCGAGCCCGTTCCCAGCCCGATGCGCATTCCGTCTTCGACGAGAGCGGCCCCCGCTTCCCCGGCGGCCTGTTTGGCGTCGCTCACGTTGGTTGCAGGTTGAACGGGAAAGGTGGAACGTTCGTCCCTCACGACCTTCAACCTTAAACCTTCAACCTTCCACTTTCAACCTTCCAACTCACACTCAAACCGCAGGCGGTAGTCCTCGTAGCGGGCGCTGTAGCCGGCGCGGGTGACGCGAAAGCCTTCGTCGAGGCCCATCACGGTCATGCCGGGGTGCTTATTGGGAAAGGTGTCGTAGGCGAAGCGGTCGTAGCCGCGGCGCGCGGCGCGCCCCATCAGTTCGTGCAGCAGGAGCCGCGCGATGCCGCGGCGGCGCCAGCCGGGGTGCACCCCGCCCTTGGCGCTGTAGTACGTCTCTGCGCTCAGCCGGTAGCCGACCTTGAAGCCCACCGGGGCGCCGCTCTCCCGCGCCACCGCCAGCAGCAAAATGAGGTCCTCGTGGTCGAAAGAGTTGATGATGTGGTCTTCGCCAAAGATCGTGCGGTTGAGCGTGCGAATGACGCCCAGCCGCTTCAGCCCGATTTCCACGACCTGCACGAGGCGATGGTCGGTCTGCGATGGTCGATGTTCGATTTGCATCAGGGGCGTGCGCTGGCGAGCTGAAAAACGTTCTGCCCTGACCAAAGGGAAGGAATGCCCTTGGGGTGAACCTTCCACCTTCAACTTTCCACGTTCAACCGTCAACCGATTCCTCAATCTGATCGGGCTGTTCATGCTCTTCGACCAGGGTGACGGGTTCGAGCACGTCTTCGGAAAGCCCGTCGAGGAAGCGGCTCGGGTCGGTGAGGGTGCGGCCGCGGCCGCGGCGGTAGCGCACGCTCGGGTAGGAGATAAACAGCTCCTCCTTCGCGCGGGTGGCCGCCACGTAGAGCAGGCGCAGCTCTTCGTCGAGCGCGGCGGGGGTGCCGAAGGCGTGGCGCGAGGGCAGGTTCCCCTCCACGGCCTGAATGATGAACACCGTGTGGAACTCCAGCCCCTTGGCCGAATGGATCGTCGAGAGCACCAGCGGCGGCTCGTCGCTTTCGGGGGCCTCGTTTTCGCGTGCGGACAACTCGATGGGGTCGAGCGCGAGGTCTTCGAGAAAGCGTGTGCGGCGCTGGTAGTGTTCGGCCACCTCCGCGAAGTGCTCCAAGTCGCGCTGCCGCTTCGGGTGGTCCTCGGCGTGCTTGTCTTCGAGGATCGGTGCGTAGTAGTCGATCGCCGCCTCCACCTGCTCCGAAAGCGCCAGATTGCCGTTCCGCAGTCGGCGCAGCATCCCGAGAAGACGGCGCAGCGCCTGTTCGTAGCGCGGCGAGGAGAGCGCTTCGCGGAACGCCAGCGGCTCGCCGCTTTCCTGACGGGCCGCCTGCGCGAGCTGCTCGATCAGGTCCTTCGCCGTCTTGGGCCCGATCCCGCCCAAGAGCTGCAACGCGCGGTTCCAGGCGGCCGCGTCCTGCGGGTTTTCCGCGACCTTCAGGTGCGCGACCACGTCCTTGATGTGCGCCGCCTCGCTGAGCTTCATCCCGCCGTACTTGACGAACGGGATCCCCGCGCGCCCCAGCTCGATCTCGACTTCATAGGCGTTGTGGCCTGAGCGAAAGAGCACCGCCATCTCGTCGAGCGGCACGCCCTGCTCGCGCATCCGAAGCACCATCTGCGTCACGAAGCGCGCTTCGGTGCGGTCGTCGTCGGCGGGGACGAGGGCCGGCGGGTCGCCCTCCGCCTTGTCGGTGAAGAGCGCCTTGTCGTAGCTGCGGTGCGCCTCGTCGATCAGGCGGTTGGCCAGATCGAGAATCGGCTGGGTGGAGCGGTAGTTCTGCTCCAGCTTGAGCACCTGCGCGCCGTCGTAGCGCTCGGGGAAGCGGAAGATGTTGCGGAAGTCGGCCCCGCGAAAGCGGTAGATGCTCTGCGCGTCGTCGCCGACGGCCGTGACGCTGCCGTGTGCGCTCGCAAACTGCTTCACGAGGTCGGCCTGGAGCGGGTTGGTGTCCTGGTACTCGTCGACGAGGACGTGGCGGCAGCCGCCGGCGACCTCGCGGCGCACGTCGTCGTGGTTGCGAAACAGCTCGAGCGTGCGCGCCAGCAGGTCGTCGAAGTCCATCAGGCCGTGGCGGCGTTTGTAGGCGCCGTAGGCGCGCTGGAGCTCACGCAGCTCGCGCTCGAAGTGGGCGAACTGCGGGTACTTCTCCTCCAGCGCTTCGGCGAGGTCCATCCGCCGGTTGGTGCAGGCCGAGAAGAGGCGCTGGAGGGCCTTTTTTCCGGGGAAACGCTCCTCGCCCTTGTGGTAGTCGCCGGCGGCGCGCAGGACGCTGCACACGTCGGCCGCGTCGGCGCTGTCGAGCACGGTGAAGCGCCGCGGAAAGTCGATTCTTGGCGCGTGCCGGCGCAAGAGGCGCAGGCAGAAGGCGTGAAAGGTGCCGCTCTCGGCGCGGCGACAGCGCCCGTCGAGCAGCGCGGCGGCGCGCGTCGTCATCTCGCGTGCGGCGCGGCGCGTGAAGGTGAGGAGCACGATCTCTTCAGGGCGCGCGCCCGTCTCGACGAGGTAGGCGAGGCGGTAGATGAGCGTGCGCGTCTTGCCGGTGCCCGCCCCGGCGACGACCAGCAGCGGCCCGCCCGGCGCGGTCGCGGCGGCGCGCTGCTGCTCATTGAGATCGCCGGCGTAATCGACGGCCAGATCGCTCAGGTCCGCGCCATCGTCGCTGCGGACCGACGCCGGGGCCGAGAGGGTGATGCGACGCGCCATTCGGTGATTTGTTGATGGTGAGTGGGGGATGGGATTCGGCCCGCTGCCGTCGCCGGCAATCGGCAAGCTATTTACCATTCACCATCGCGTGAGCCCAAGGCGAGGGGCCTCGTGTCATACCCTCGTGGTGCGGACGATCCACAACTCCTGCCGCCGCTTTTTGAAAACCGTCCGCGCGGGGGCTTGATCCGGCCAGATGATTGGTAAAAACCGCCGCCGGAACTGGCGCGGCGGGCTGCTGCTTTATAGCTTTTGTGCCCGTCGCTTCGATGCGCTTCCACGGCGCGCTCTCTTTCGCCCGCCAGCCCCTCGCTTCTCCCATGGGAAAAGTCATCGCGGTTGCCAACCAGAAAGGCGGCGTCGGCAAAACGACCACCGCGATCAACCTGGCCGCCTCGCTGGCCGCCGCCGAGCACCCGACGCTCCTGATGGACATCGACCCGCAGGCCAACTGCACCTCCGGCGTCGGGATCGAGCCCAAGACGGTCGCCTCCTCGACCTACGAGGTTCTCATCGGCGACGTGCCGGCCGAAGACGCGGTGCGCTCCACCGAGATGCCGTTTCTCGACGTGGTGCCCAGCCACATCAACCTCGTCGGCGCCGAGATCGAGATGATCGACGTGGCCGAGCGGGAGCGCATTCTCAAAAAAGCCCTCCGCCGCGAGCGCCGCAAGTACGACTTCGTCGTGATCGACTGCCCGCCGTCGCTGGGTCTGTTGACGCTCAACTCGCTGACGGCGGCCAACTCGGTCGTGATTCCCGTTCAGGCGGAGTACTTCGCCCTCGAAGGGCTCGGGCAGCTCCTCAACACCATCAAGATCGTGCGCCAGCACCTCAACCCCGACCTGGAAATCGAGGGCGTCCTGCTGATGATGTTCGACACGCGCCTGCGGCTCTCCAACCAGATCGCCCAGGAGGTGCGCCGCTACTTCGGCGACAAGGTGTTCGAGGCCATCGTGCAGCGGAACGTGCGCCTCGGTGAAGCGCCCTCCTTCGGCAAGCCGGCGCTGCTCTACGACGCCAAAAGCAAGGGCGCCAAAAACTACATGGCCCTCGGGCGCGAAGTGATCGACCAAAACCAGCGCTACCTCGACGCCGACGGCCCCGTCGACGACGCCTTCCGCCCTGATTCCTCCACCGGAGAAGACGCTTCTTCCAAGCCGGATGCGACGCCGGATGCGACCACGGGGCGCTCCGAGACGCAACACGAACCGGCCGACCCCGGCAACGGCCGCTCCGCCCGCGGCGGCGACGACGACGAATCGCAGCAAAACTCGTCTCCCTCAGAACTGCCCCAGCAGCCTCCGATTCGCGAGGCCAATGGGTTTTCGCTGTAGCGTAGATCGGTCTTCGGTCTTTGGTCTCGGGGCTTCGGCCCGCTTCCAAAAACCCAGACCCAGAGTCCAAGCTCCAAGAATTCTCCCCAACGGCCCATGTCTTCCGACGACGGCGTGCTCGGCAAAGGTCTCAACGCGCTTTTGCCCTCCGAAGAAGAGGGCGAGGGCGAAGCGGCGGACCGCTCGGGCGGCGACGGAGGCGGCGGCGGCGACCTCTCGGAAAACGAGCTCTACCGCTTCGAGGACCGACAGCGTATGGTCGGGCGCGTGGCCGAGCTCGAAGTCAGCAAGGTGCGGCCCAACCCGTACCAGCCGCGCCAGGAGTTCAGCGACGCCTCGCTGGACGAGCTGGCCGAGTCGATCGGGCAGCTCGGCATCATCCAGCCGATCACGGTGCGGGCGATGGGGGAAGGGCAGTTCGAGGTGATCAGCGGGGAGCGACGCCTGCGCGCGGCCCGGCGCGCGGACCTGGGCAGCATTCCCGCCTACGTGCGCGAGGCCGGCACCGAGGAGATGCTCGAAATGGCTCTCGTGGAAAACGTGCAGCGCGAGGAGCTGGACCCCATCGAGGTGGCCCTCGGCTACCAGCGCCTCATCGACGAAGTGGGCCTGACGCAGGTGCAGGTGGCCGAAAAGGTCAGCAAGGGGCGCGCGACGGTGGCCAACTTCCTGCGCCTCCTGAAGTTGCCGCCGCGCGTGCAGGCCGCCCTGCGCGACGGGTCGGTGTCGGTCGGCCACGCGCGGGCGCTCATCACGCTGGGCGACGAGGCGGTCCAGCGCCGCCTGCTGCGCGAGATTGAAGAGGAGAACCTGACGGTGCGTGCCGTCGAGGAGCGCGTGCGCGCCGAGCGCCGCCCCGACGACGCCGGTAGCAGCGGGGAAGAGGAAGCGAGCGACGCCGCGGTTGCTCCCGCCGCCGCCCGGGAGAAGGAAACCGCGCCCGAGCCGGCGGGGGACGGAGCGGCTGCTGCCTCGTCGGTGCCGTCTCCCGCTCCTGCCTCTTCCCCCGCCGAGGCGAGCGACGACGCCTCCAGCCGCCCGGAGCGCCAGGCCCAGCTCCAGCTCGACGACTACAAAAACCGCCTGCGCTCCGCGCTCTCGACGCAGGTGCAGATCACCCACAACAAGGACGGCGAGGGAGAAATCCGGCTCTCCTACTACTCCGCCGAGGACCTCGAACGCCTCCTCGACCTGCTGACGTAGCGTGCCGTCGGGAACGACGGAACCGTTTTCGGAAGGCAAATGCGCTTCGAAGAACGCTGTCTCGTTCCAGACGTAGCAGAGGGCGGCTTCTTCACCGCCTTCCGTGCTCTGCGTCCCTCTTCTCTACGCCGTATCGATGGCGTCCTCCATCGTTCTGCGCTTCGCCGTCGCGTTCGCCAGGCCGTTTGCGCTTGCCAGGCCGTTTGCGCTTGCCGGGCCGTTTGCGCTCGCCGTGCCCCTCGCGTTCGCCATGCTCGCCGCCTCGGCGCCTGCCGCCCAGGCGCAGGAGTTGCCCGGCTCCGACGCGGTCACGCCCGACTCGGTCGCCGAGCGGCTGGGGCTGCCGGACGGGCACGCCCCGAAGGGCGCGCTGCGCCGCGCTCTGATGGTGCCCGGGTGGGGGCAGTACTACAACCGCCAGTACTGGAAAATGCCCATCGTCGCAGCGGCGCTCGGCGGCGTCGTCTACGCGCTCGTCTATAGCTGGGACCGCTACTTTCTCTACCGCGACGCCTGGCGCTACCGGCGCACGAATGGGATCTTCGCGCCGCCGCCTGCCGACGGGGAGTCCGACTCGTACGACGGCGACTTCGACGGGCCGGCGTACCGCGAGGCCTACCGGACGGTCGCGCGGTTGGTGGGGAGCGACCCGAATGCCGAGGCCGGCCTGGGCGAAGTCGTCAAGCAGCGGCGCCAGCAGCTTCGTCGGTGGGGAGAGATGGCGATTCTCGGCGTCGGGGTGTTCTGGATCCTCCAGGTAGCCGACGCCTACGTCAGCGCCCACCTGCTGGGCTTCGAGCTGAACGCGCCGTCGGAGGGGGGGGAGGCGTCGTCCGACCGGAAGCTGTCTGTGCATCTCGCGCCGACGCCGGGCGGAGGGGCCGCGGCCGGCTTGCGTCTTCAGTTTTAAGTAGAAACCCAGTAGAGACGCAGCCATTGGCACGTCTCTACTAAACGCGCACGGGACCGCGTGGAGGACCGCCGTGAGGCCCCTTGAGCGAAGCGAACGAATGAACATTGTCGCGCGACGGCTCGTTTAGCCGGGCGTTGTTGCCGTACCTGCCTAAAAATACCGAATAACGAACGGCCTTTCCTGCTTTTCGGGAAGGCGACGAGCATGGCACGCATTCTCTACGCACTTAGCGGGCAAGGGCGCGGGCACACCTCGCGCGTGATGGCTACCTCCGAGGCGCTTCGCGCGCGCAGTCACGAGGTGGTGTTTTGCTGCGGCGGGACGGCGCGCGAGATTCTCGAAGGCCGGGGGGAGCGTGTGCTTCCCATCCCCGCGCTGCGGCAGGTGATGAAAGCCAACCGCGTGTGCCTGCGCAGCACGCTGCGGCGCAACTGGAAGCGCGTGCTCTGCGCTCCGCGCATCACGCGGCGCCTCGCGCGGGCCTTCGAGGCGCAGCAGGCCGACCTGCTGATTACCGACTTCGAGGCGTTCGCCCCGCGCGCGGCGCGCCGCATCGGGCTGCCGGTGCTTTCGTTCAACCATCAGCAGGTCGTCACCGAAACGCGCTACCCGCTGCCGCTCCGCCACTGGTCCTCCGCCGCGCTCACAAAAGCGGCCATCGGCGTGATCGCCCCGCGCCGCCCGCGCCACGTGCTGATTACGTCGTTTTTCTTCCCCGAGCTCAAACGCCCGGATCGCACCACGCTGGTGCCGCCCATCGTTCGTCCCGCCGTGCAAGACCTCGAGCCCGATCGTTCCTCGGGTCACGTGCTCGTCTACTACAACCAGAGCGAAGGAGCCGAGGCCGTGCTCGAGACGCTGCGCCGCGTGGACGCGCGCTTCGTGGTGTACAACTTCGGGTCTTCCTCCGACCACCGCGCCGAGCGGTACCCCAACATCACCTTCAAGCGTCCCTCGCTGGAGGGCTTCCTCGCCGATCTCGCCGGTAGCCGCGCGGTGATCTGCACGGCCGGCTTCACGCTCATCAGCGAAGGGCTCTACCTGGGCAAGCCGCTTCTGGTGGCGCCCAACGGCGGCATCTTCGAGCAGATCATCAACGCGCGCTTTCTGGAAAAAGACGGGCTCGGGGAGGCGGTTTCGCCCGGCAGCCGCCTGACGCCGCCCGACGTGCGCGGCTTCCTCGATCGCGCCCCGCGCTACGCCGACCGCCTGCGCGACCGCCGCCGGTCCGGCGGCGCTGGCAACGACGCCGCCGTCGCCTGCATCGAGCGCGTGCTCGCATCGGTCGGCGCGCCGGACTCGTCGTCTTCTCTGTCGCGTGTGCCCGACGCCGCCGCGCCGGAGCGCGCGCCGACCGCTTCGCACGCCAGCGGCGTCGGCAACAACGGAAGCAGCAACAACGGAAGCAGCAGTGGCAGCGACGGCGGCGCGCCCGCCGAACCGCAGCAGCAGCAGCACACCGCGACGACTTCCCCTTGAGGCGCTCGCCGCCGTCTCCGTCGTGCTCCTCCCCCCTTCCCTCACCATCGGCAGCCGTTCCCGCGGCGTCCCGCGCGTCGCCTCGTTCGACCCGTTCTTTTCTTCGTCTTCCGCTTTTCTCCCGCGCCGAACCGGCTCCTCCCGCCTATGACGATGCCCGATTTTTACGAGGACGACTCGGAGGCCGCGCCTGCCGGGGCCGACACCCCCGCTCCCTCCGAACCGTCCCTGTTCGAGAAGTGCCACGAGTTCACCGACGAATCGGGGCAGTACGCGCAGACCAAGGCCGCCGACCTCTACCCCTACTTCCGCCCCATCGAGCGGAACGAGGGCACCACCGCCATCATGAACGGTGACGAGATCGTCATGGCCGGCTCGAACAACTACCTCGGCCTCACCAGCGACGAGCGCGTCAAAGATGCCGCACGCGCGGCCGTCACCAAGTACGGCACCGGCTGCACGGGGAGCCGCTTCCTGAACGGCACGCTCGACCTGCACCTGGAGCTGGAAGAGCGCCTGGCGGACTTCCTGGGCCGGGAGCGGGCCGTGCTCTTCTCGACCGGCTACATGACCAACGAGGGCGTCGTGCAGGGGATTACCTCGAAGGGCGACTACATCTTCAGCGACAAGGACAACCACGCCTGCATCGTCGCCGGCACGAAAGCGAGCCTGGCCGAGACGCGTCGCTACCGCCACGACGACCTCGACCACCTGCGCACGATGCTGGAGCGCGCGCATGAGGAGAACCCCGACGCGGGCAAGCTCATCGCCACCGACGGCGTCTTTTCGATGAGCGGCACCATCGCGCAGGTGCCCGAGCTGATCGAGCTGGCCGAGGAGTTCGACGCGGCGCTGATGCTCGACGACGCGCACGCCGTCGGCGTCGTCGGCCCCGGCGGCCGCGGCTCAGCGGCCACCTTCGGAGACGGGCCGATGGGCCGCACGCAGGACGTGCACCTGCACACCGGCACCTTCTCGAAGAGCTTCTCCTCGGCGGGCGGCTTCTGCGCAGCGTCGGAGGACGTGATCGAGTATCTGCGCCACGAGGCCTCGACGCACGTGTTCAGCGCCTCGATGCCGCCGGCCAGCGTGGCGACGGTGCTGAAGTGCCTCGACATTCTCCAGGAGGAGCCCGAGCGCCTCGAGCGCCTCTGGGAGATCAGCGACTACATGCGCGAGGGGTTCCGCGAGCGCGGCTTCGACGTGTGGACCAGCCAGTCGCCGATTATCCCGGTCGTCGTCGGTGACATGGAGACGTGCTTCCGCTTCTGGCGCGACCTGGTCGCCGAGGGCGTCTTCGTCAACGCCGTGGTGCCGCCGGCCGTCCCGCCGGGCCAGTCGCTGATGCGCACCTCCTACATGGCGACCCACTCCGACGACGAACTCGATGGGATCCTCGACGCCTTCGAGCGCGTCGGCGCCAAGCACGGCGTGATTGGCGGCGGCGCGAGCGGCAGCTCGGGCGCCGAAAGCGACACCGATGGGGCGCTCCACTCGAACGGGCGGGCTTCGTGAGCGT
>PXTR01000141.1 GCA_003023245.1 Bacteroidetes bacterium QS_8_68_15
GAGTTCGGCCCTCGCTTCGGGCTGAAGCTCGTGCCCGCAGCGACTGCAAAAATAGGCCCCCGGCGGGTTCTGCCAGCCGCACTGGTTGCAGAACACGCCTTCGTCCGACGCCCCATCGCCTTCCTCGGCAGACGGCGCGGCGGCATCCGTCCCTGACGAAGCAGACGCCGGCGCGACGGCCCCGTCCGCCTCACCGCCGGCGGCAGCCTCTTCCGCCGGCACCTCCGTTCCGCACAGAACGCACTGCTCGGCCCCCGCCGGCACGACCGCTCCACATTCCGGGCACGTCGTCTTCGATTCGGGCATGGTACTTCGCGGTTGCGAGGTTCGAAATTTCAAGTTCAACGTTACTCGTTCAACGTTACCCGTTCAACGAGCAATGCATCACGGCGCGCCGCGCACGTCGCGAACGGCCTCGTCGACGTCCTCGCGCAGCAGGTCCGACACGTCGAAGACCGGCGCCCACCGCGCCTCGACGGGCACCTCTTCGCCGGTGTGCGGATTGCGCGCCGTCCGCGGGGCGCGGCGCACGACCTTGAAGGAGCCGAAGCCGCGCAGCTCGATGCGCTCTCCTTCCTTGAGCGCGTCGGCCACCGTCGTCATAAAGCCCTCCACGACGGCCTCGGTTTCGATTTTCGTGAGGCCCGTTCCTTCGGAAATGCGGTCTACGATGTCGGCTTTGGTCACGGTGCGGGGGCGCTGGGTGGGAAACGCAAGAGTATGTCGGCCATCTAAAAACGCCCGCTGCGCCGGTGTGATTCGTGCGCCGGGGGGCGTATTGCATGATTCGAGCGAGTCGAGACGGGCCATGGGCGCGTCTCGACTGCTGGAAAAGGGTCGACGCGCCGGGCTATATTTGAAGCGAGCTTCTCACCTCAAACGGTTTCTCCGCTCCATGCGCACGCGCCGCTTTTGGGTTTTCACCGTCTTGCTGAACGCCGTCCTGCTGATCGCGCTCGCGGCCGGGCCCGATTCGGCACTCGCGCAGTCCGACCGGGACCACTCGGGCTGGCAACAGGAAGTCGCCTACGACATGGACGTGACCCTCAAGGCCGACCGCCACCGAATGCGCGGCACCCAGCGCCTGCGCTACACCAACCACTCGCCCGACACGCTGCAGCGCGTTTTCTATCATCTCTACTTCAATGCCTTCCAGCCCCACTCGATGATGGCGGAACGCAACCGCCACCTGCCGGATCCCGACGATCGCATCGTGCCGCGCATCTTCAATCTGGGCCCCGAGGAAATCGGCTACCACCGCATCCAATCGCTGCGGCGCGACGGGCGTGCGCTCACGGACTACGACATCGACGACACGGGGATGGAAGTGCCGCTCGACGAGCCGATCTTGCCCGGCGAGACGACGACCTTCACGATGCGCTTTCGCTCGCAGGTGCCGCTGCAGACGCGCCGCTCCGGACGCGACAACCGTGAAGGCATCGACTACTCGATGACGCAGTGGTATCCCAAGATGGCCGAGTACGACGAGCAGGGCTGGCACGCCGACCCGTACGTCGGCCGCGAGTTCTACGCGCCCTACGGCACCTTCGACGTGGCCGTCACGCTTCCGGCGAAGTACACCCTCGGCGCGACGGGGCGGCTCCAGAATCCCGGCGAGATCGGGCACGGCTACGACCAAAGCGGCAGCGGCCTCTGGCGCCCCTCCGAATCGGGCGACCGGCCGGCCGACTCGCTGACCTGGCGCTACCATGCCGAAAACGTCCACGACTTCGCCTGGGCTGCCGACCCCGACTACCTCCACCGCCGCATCGTATCGGGCCCGCCGCCCGGCGCTCCTCCCGGCGCGGGCGACGTGACGTACCACCTGCTCTACCAGCCGGGGGTGGCCGAACGCTGGGAACCGATGGCAAACTGGGTGCCGGACCTGATGAACTTCTTCTCCGACGAATACGGCCCGTACCCGTATCCGCAGTTCACCGTCGCGCAGGGCGGGGACGGCGGCATGGAGTATCCGATGATGGTGCTGCTCACGGGCCGCCGCTCGCCGGCGTCGCTGCTGGGCGTCACTGCGCACGAAGGGGCGCACGAGTGGTTCTACGCCGTGCTCGGCTCCAACGAGGCGGACTACGCCTGGATGGACGAGGGCTTCACCAGCTACGCCACCGAGGAAGGCATCGCCCACGTGCGCGGCCGCCGCGCCGACCACACCAGCGCCTACACCAGCGTTCTCCACGCGCAGGACCGGGGCCTCTTCGAACGCCTCAACACGCCCGCCGACTTTTTCGAAACGAACCTCGGCTACGGCATCGCCGCCTACCCCGGCGGTGAAATGGTCGTCGACATGCTCGGCTACGTCATCGGCGACGCGAACCTGAGACGCTTCCTCGAGGAATACTACAACCGCTTCAAATTTCGCCACCCCCAGCCCGACGACCTCGAAAACATCGCCGAAGACGTGTCGGACCTGCGGCTGGACTGGTACTTCGAGCAGTTCATCCAGACGACCCGCCGGCACGACTACGCCCTCGGCAGCCTCGACGCGGAGCGCTCGGCGGACGGCGACGGCTGGATCGCCGAGGTGACCACCCTCGACGACGGCACCGAGCACTGGGCCACCGTGCCGCTCTCGATCATGGAAGGGCACAAGCCCGTGCCCCGGCAGTGGACCGTCGCCGAGGCGTGGCCGTGGACCTTCGAGGAGCACACGATTCGCCTGGAGGTGCCGGGCCGCCCGGTCAAGGCCGTGGTGAACCCGAAGGGCCGCGCCCCCGACGAAAACCGCCTCAACAACTCGACGCACCTGCGCGTCGAGCCGCGCTTTCTCGAAGCGCCGGGCCAAAGCTGGCAACACTACCGCCTCGGCTACCGCCCGCTGGCGCAATACGCGCACGACTTCGGCGTCGGCGCGGGATTGCAGGCACGCGGGCAGTATCTCTTCGAAGATCACCGCGTGCGAGCGATGCTCAAGCTGTGGCCGCAGGTGCTCGCGACCGGCGGCGAGGAACCGGAGCTGCTGCCGGATGACGAGGAGTTCGAGGAAGGACGCCCGGACGTCTCCGCTTTCGACGGTATCGACTACGAGCTGTCGTATCAGACGGAAGTGCCCGCCTTTGGAGCGGAAGCCGAAGCCGGCGCGCGCGCCGAGAAGCACCTCGGCGTACTGCAAAACACGCTCTTCTTCGAGCGCCCGCTCGCGGCCTACGGCTCCGACGCCGACCAGACGCTCTCGGTTTCGCTCCTCCACCAGCTCAACCCGTCCGACCGCGTCTTCGGGCGCTTCGAAGACCGTTTCGAGCGCGATGTCGTCAGCTGCGAATTCGGCACCTGCGGTCCGCCCACGTCTCTCACGTTCACCGAAAGCACCAACCCCTTCGAGCGCGAGCACCTGCTCTCCGCGCGCTTCGGCTACGAGGTGGAAAGCGACGGCGGCGACCGCGTGGCGACAGGCCTGGAGGTGGGCGCCTCGCTGTGGCGCGGAGAACCCCGCCCCAATGCTACGCGCTTCTGGCTGGAGGCGCGCAAGACGGTCGGCCTCGGCTCGCTGCTGACCGGGCGGGCCGATGTCAACTTCGGCTTCGGCGACGAAAATCTTGCGCGCCACAAGCGCTTCCGCCTCGGAGCGGGGTCCGTGGAAGAAAGCTACCTGCACGCCTCTGATGACACGCGCGATGGCGTCGGGGGCGCGCCGGCGGGGCGCAACCTACTGTCCGGCGCCCTCACGTTCGAAGCCGGGCCGTTTTCGCAAAACGACTACGCCCGCCCATTCCGGTTGGAGGCGTTCAGCGGAGCCGGGAAGGCGTGGACCGAAGGCGCCACGCTCGCCGGCTTCAGCTCCGACGACCTGCTCGCCGACGCGGGCCTCGGCGCGCGCTATGCCCTCTCGGAGCTGCCGATCCTGCAAGACTACACCGCGCAGTCGGACGTGCTCTCGGGGCTGGATCTGGTGGCGAAGTTTCCCTTCTGGGCCAGCGACCCCGACCGGATCGCCCCCGACGGGGACCCGTGGGCCTTTCGCTGGCGCCTCGGGCTGTCGCTGGAACGGTGAATGGGACCCGTGTAACGGCGAACGTGCAACGCAACACGCCTCACTCCACCGCCTCGATGACAATCTCAGCGCGGCCGGCGGTCCAGGGACAGCGCTCCCGCGGCGGCGTCTCCCCTTCCAGCCAGGGCCGAATGTTGAACAGCGTCGCGCCGGCGGGTTCTTCTCGAGCGGACGAGCCGGAGGCGGTTTCATGGGTGAGACGGTCGCTCATGGCCGTTTCACTGCACGATTTCGATGACGACGACTTCGGTGTCGGGGTCGGCGGGGACGCCCTCCGGCAGTTCGTGCGCCGGCACGATGGAGGGGCGAAACTCCACGCGGCGGTCCCCGACCCAGCGCTCGACCCCCTCCTGATTTTTTCCCGGGCGCAACGAAAGGATGCGCCCGCTGGCAAAGTCGATCATGGTGTCGGCGGAGACGTGCTCTTCGGTGCGGCGGTGGCGAAACCGGCGGTGGCGGCGGTGGTAAATTTCGAGCGCCCCGCGGGCGTTGCCGAACAGGTAGACCGCCTGCGCGCTCGACTGCACCACGCCGGTGAGCACCTCGTCGAACAGTACGGAGGGGGCCGGGGCGTCTTCGTCTTCTTCCCGCCGCCCCCCGGCCGCCCGGGCTGGATCGTCGCCTCCTCTCGTTTGCGCTCGGTCGCCGCCGCCGGCTTTTTGAAGCACAGCTTCGACGACGTCGGCGGATGGGCCGCCGGAAGCATCGCCGCGAGCGACGTCTCGAAGGAAGCGACGACTCTTTTGCCGCGCTTTTTTTCCCGAAGGCGCGCGCGGCAGCTCGGGCGGTTCGGGGCGTGCGCGCAGCCACCGCGCCGGCAGCGCGTCGTCGAAGACATTCTCGATGGGCGTCTTCGGCGCGTAGCGAAGCTGATGGTTGATCGCCTGTCCCTGTTGCTTGCGCAGGTGTTTCGTCAGGTGCTCCAGCAGGTGCTCCACGGAGGGACGCGCCGGGTCGTGCGTGGCGAAGGTCCAGCGCTTGCTGTCGGTCTCCTGGGCGTACTCGGTGCGCACCGGGGCCACGTTCAGACGCACCATGTGCGTCCACTGCTCTTCGGTGAAGGTGCCGCGGTACTTGCGCATGAGCGCCCGGGCGCTGTACATGTTGAAGTCCACCGGCTCGAACGCGTAAACGCGAGCCGCCCGCGCGTGCACTGTATCAGCGTCGACCTCCGGCAGGAGCGCCACCACGCGCCAGAGCGTGCCGGGCGTGCCGGTGCTGTCGTCGATCCAGTGCCGCCAGGCGGCGGCGACCTGCTCGACGCTCACGACCTGGTCGAACAGCAGCATCACCACCACGCGGTCGCGCAGCTCCAGGGCCGAAAAGGAGGCCCCCTCTTCGGACGTATCTTCGGAAGCGTCCTGGCTCCCCGAAGCCGCTTTGCTTTCGTTGCGTTTTTCTTTGGCCCGCACAGGCCGCCCATTCGTCTTCGGGCTGGAGAGGTCCGACTCGGACGAGCCCGCCACGAAGTGGCGGACGCGCTGCCAAAACGAGAGGCGCTCTCGATCGCTCACAGGTTAGCGGTTGTTGCACGGACAAACAGTTTTCGTTGTAACGAATCGAAGACGAGACAGATTCGAGGGCCGGTTGCTCCTCCCTCGCCTCGCAACGACTTCGGAGAGACCGGCCGGGGCGCCAGGAACACTCCGCCCGAAACGACGAGGAGGCGGGCCTCACTGCTGGAGCGCGTCTGCGAAGAAGCCGCGCGTGCGCTTCCAAACGCGGCGCAGCGCAGGCGGCACGTCGTCGATGCCGTCCCCCGCGAACGGATGCGCGCCGCCGAAGGTGTGCCCGCCCTCGGCTTCTTCGAAGGTGGCGTCTGCGGCGGCCTCGTTGAGCGCCTGCGCCTCCTCGAAGGGGACCGCCTCGTCGTCGGCGGCGTGGACGATGAGCCACGGCGTCTCGATCCGTTTCGCGGCGCCGGTAACGTCGAGCTGCTCGCGGTGGGCCTGCGCATCGTCGTAGAGCACGCGGCCCAGGCGCATCGTCTGCCCTGTGCGACTGTTGACGACCTCAGTGTAGCCGTTCTTTTCCCAGTCGGCGACCTGCTCCGGCGAGAAGCGCTCGATGAAGCCGCTAACCGAACTCCACGTCGCCAGCGCCCGCACGCGCTCGGAGCGCGCGGCATGGAGAATGGCCGTGCCGCCCCCGCGCGAGTGGCCCATCAGGCCCAGGCGTCCACGCTTCTTATCCGCTTTTTTCGCGGCCACGTCGAGCGCCGGACCCGGCAGGTCCCCGCTCGCCGCCGCCCCGATGACGGCCGCCAGGTCGTCGAGTTCGCGGGTGAAGGTGTTCTGCTCGAACTTCTCCAACTCGGTAAATTCCGTCGGCGCCTCGGCAGACACGCCGTTGTAGGAAAAGTTGAACAGCACCGACGCGAAGCTCGCCTCCGCCAAGAAGCGCCCCCACGCCGGGAACGGCCCCCAGTCTTTGAAGCCCTTGAAGCCGTGGCAGAACACGACCGTCGGCAGCGGCTCGTCCGCGCCTTCGGGGAAGCGCACGTCTCCGTCGATGACGCCACCCTCGCGCGGGCTGTCGAGGGTGAACGGTTCTTCGCGGATGGAAGCGCCGGGCATGGGGAAATGGTGGGGTTCGAACCGTTATCCTCCTTCCGGCATGATCTGAACCTTGAGGTCCGCCGTCACGTCGTCCATCAGCGCGACGCGGGCGGTGTAGACGCCGAGGCGACGGATGGGCTCGTCGCCTTCGAGTTCGATGTCGCGCCGGTCGATGTCGTAGCCGCGGTCGGAGAGCTCCACGGCGATTTGCTGCGGCGTCACCGAGCCGTAGATTTTTTCCTCCCCGCTCACACGCGCCGTGAGGACGACGAGCAGGTCTTCGAGCTCCTCGGCAAGTTCGCGCGCCTGCTCCTTGCTCCGTGCGCGCTTGCGATCAGCCTGGCGCTCCTCCTCACGGATCGCCTTGATCGTGCCCTCGGTCGCCAGGCGCGCTTTCTGCTGCGGGATCAGGTAGTTGCGCCCGTAGCCGTCGGCCACCTCCGCGAGGTCGCCCCGCTTGCCGACGTGCTCGACGTCTTCGAGTAGAATGATGTTCATCGGGGTGGGTCTTTGATTTGGGGTCTTCGGATTTTGGATTCCGTGATCGGTCGTCGAAAACAACCGATAGCCAAGTGCGAACACCGAAGGCCGAACTACCGCATCGAGTCGGTCACGTAGGGCAGGAGCGCCATGTGGCGGGCGCGCTTGACGGCCTTCGAGAGCTGGCGCTGGATGCGCGAGGGAGCGCCGGTGACGCGCCGGGGCAGGAGCTTGCCCTGGCTGTTGAGGTGCTGCTGTATAAACTCGACGTCTCGAAAGTCGACGTACTCTCGGGACTGGTATTCGCTGCGGTCGGCTCCTCGGGGCATAAGAAGTTGAAGGGTTTAAGGTTGAAGGTTGAAAGTTTTTCAGGCCGCGGGCGTTCAGCTGTCCTCGTCGGCTTCTTTTTCATCTTCGGCGGCTTCCTCGGCGGCGGCGGCTTCCTCGGCGGCGGCCTCGTCCTCGCGCTGGAGGCGGCGGCGGTGCTGGCGCTGCATCTTCGCGTCCATGCGCAGGGTGAGGTAGCGCAGAATGTCGTCGTTGAGCTGGAGGCGTCGTTCGAGCTGGGGCACCAGTTCGCCCGGCGACTCGAAGTAGACGCGCACGTAGTAGCCGCTTCGCTTCCCGTCGATGCGGTAGGCCAGGCGCTCCGACCCCCACTGGTCGACCTCCGAGACGTTGCCGCCGTTGGAGGCGATGTAGTCGCCGATCTCGTCGATGGTCTGCTCGGTGTTCTGGTCGCTCAGGACGCCGCTGATGGCGTAAGTCAGTTCGTATGGGTAGGAGGAGGAGGAGTTGGCCATGAAATGCGTATCGAAGAAAGTCCCTGTGGGATGACGGCGGAGAGTCACGCCCTCGCAAAGGGGACCGCGCGCACCAATCAACGTGTGCTCGGGCCGCCGGAGGCGAGGGCAGGGCGAGAACCTATGGCTGTTATCTTCTGGCTATCAGCCGTCGGCACTCAGCGTTCAGCCTGTTAGTCCGACGAGCCCCGCAAGGGATGACCTTCAGCCCCTGACCGCTGAAGACTGACCGCTGAAGGCTCCTTCAAATCTCCCCCAGCCGCCGGGCGTTTTCCTGCATCCGCAGCGCTTCGATGACCGCGTCGAGGTCGCCGTCGATCACATCGGAAAGCGCGTGGTTCTTGTCATCGCCACTCAGGCGGTGGTCGGTCAGGCGGTCCTGCGGGAAGTTGTAGGTGCGGATCTTCGCCGATCGGTCGCCGCTGCCGACCTGCTCGCGGCGCTCTTCGGCACGCTCGGCTTGCTGCTCTTCGCGCTTCTTTTCGTAGAGGCGCGAGCGCAGGACGCGCATCGCCTTCGAGCGGTTTTTGTGCTGGCTCTTCTCGTCTTGGCAGGTGACGACCACGCCCGTCGGCTCGTGGGTGATGCGAATGGCCGAGTCGGTGGTGTTGACGGACTGCCCGCCGGGGCCGCTGGCACGGTAGGTGTCCACCGTCAGCTCGTGCTGCTTGAGGTCGACGTCCACCTCTTCGGCCTCCGGCAGCACCGCAACGGTGGCGGCAGAGGTGTGGATGCGCCCGCTGCTTTCCGTTTCGGGCACGCGCTGCACGCGGTGCACGCCGCTTTCGTACTTCATCACGCCGAAGACGCCGTCCCCCTCGACCGAGAAGACGATTTCCTTGAAGCCGCCCTGCGTGCCGTGCGACAGGCTGATCGTCTCGATGCGCCAGCCGCGTCCCTCGGCGAAGCGCGAGTAGAGGCGAAACAGGTCGCCAGCGAAGAGCGCGGCCTCGTCCCCGCCGGCGCCCGCGCGAATCTCGACGATGGCGCTCTTGTCGTCCTCGGGGTCGTCGGGAACGAGCTGGAGGCGCAGCGCGCGCTCGGTCTTCGGGAGCCGGTCTTCGAGCGCCTCCAGCTCGGACTGCGCCATCTCGGCCAGCTCGCCGTCTTCGCCCTCCGCCAGCTCGCGCAGGTCTTCGCGCTCCTCGATCATCGCCTCGTAGCGCTCGACGGCGGCGACCACGTCTTCGAGGCGGCTGTGCTCCTTGCCCAGCTCGGCCATTTGCTGCGGGTCGCCGGCCACGGCCGGGTCGGCCATTTCCTGCTGCACCTCGTCGTGGCGCGCCTTGATTTTGCGTAGAATGTCGCGGTCGATCACCGTCTCGGCCTGAGAGGGGGGACAAAATAGAGCGACGCGCCCATGCTGTACCTTCACGCCCCCGCGTTGTTCGTCCGGACGCCGCGGCCGGCGGCTCGGCCGGCAGGGCATTTCAACGTAAAATCGTCAATCAACCGCTCATTGCTCTCCAAGCGTAACGAAGAAGTGAGTGAGCAAAGAATGGGCATAGTCTGACAGCAACACTTGCCGTCGCGAAGACTACGGGGCGGACGTGAGCGAGCGAAAAGCGCATGCTTGCCACGGCTTCTCTCGATGATTTGCTTCCTCAACCCGAACGCAGTTTTTATGGCTGACTCTCCGAGCGAAACGGCCTCGACCGAAACGGCCTTCCCCCTTCAGCCCACAGCTCGCAACAGTCGGCGGGGATTCTTGCGCACCCTCGGCGGCACCGCCCTCGCCGGCGGCGCCTTCGCGACGGTCAGCGGGTGCGACACCGACAACGATGACGACGGTAACGACACCACGAGCGTCACCCTCGACTTCAACAACGCGGTGGACGTTCTGAATTACGCCTTCGTCCTCGAACAGCTCGAAGCCGCCTTCTACGCTCGCGCCGTCCAGGCGATGGACGAAGATGGTCTGGACCTCGGCAGCGAGCCGGCGAACGACTACTTCCGCGACCTGGCCGCCCACGAAGACATCCACCAGCAGCTGTTCGCCACCGCCATTGGCGCCCAGGACGGCCGGCTGATCGGCATAAGCAACTTCCTGACGCTCGAAGAGGATTTCGACTTCGAAAACCCCGACGCCGTGCTCGAAATGGCCCAGACGCTCGAAGACACGGGCGTCTCCGCCTACAACGGCGCCGGCGTCTACCTCGCCGGCAGCGACGCGTTCCTGACGCTGGCCGGCAAGATCGTCTCGGTCGAGGGGCGTCACGCTTCCGCCATCCGCGCCCTCACCGGCGGCCCGACCCACTTCGCCGATCTCGACTCCAACTTCCTGACGGACCTGAACGCCAACCCCGACTTCGCGCTCGGCGTCGCACAGTCGCCCAGCGATGTGCTCGGCGCCGTCGCCGGCACGGGACTGCTCTCCGAGGACCTCCAGATCAATACGACGAACGACGAGATGGACGTTCCCAATACCAGTTCCTGACGGTCCGCTCTCTTTCCGGCGGCGGAACCGACGAATATGCCACGCCGCCGCCCTCCCGCCTTTCCTTTCTCTTCTCTACAACCGCCGTTTCTTCTATGAACGCTTCCACGCACGACCGGCCGTCCTCCTCCTCGGCCGCCGACGCTGCACCCGACGCTGCCCCCGACGCCGACGCCGCGCTCGAGGGCCGCGAGGGAAGCGCGCCGAACATGCGCCGCCAGACGTTGCGCCGGCTCGGCAAAATGGGCCTGGGCGCCGCCGCGCTTTCCTTTGCCACCTTCGGTCCCGGCGTGCGCAAGGCCGTTGCGCAAGACGGCGACCCGGTCAGCATCCTCAACTTCGCGCTCACGCTCGAATATCTCGAGTCGGTCTATTACCAGACCGCCGTCGACACCGACGGCCTTCTCCCCGACGGGCAGGCCCGTGACGTGTACGAACTGATCGCCACGCACGAAGAGAAGCACGTCGGCGTGCTCCGGGCGGCTATCAGCGCAGCGGGGGGAACGCCCGTCGGCCCCTTCGACGAGAGTAACTTCGACTTCACCGCCGGCGGCACCTTCCCGAATCCGTTCGACAACTACACGGTGTTTCTGGCGCTCTCGCAGGCGTTCGAGGACACCGGCGTGCGCGCCTACAAAGGGCAGGCCGCCAACATTCCCGGCGATCTCGACATCGACGTGCCGGACGTAGGCACCTTCAACGCGCTGACGACCGCGCTCCAGATCCACTCCGTGGAGGCGCGCCACGCTGCCGAAGCGCGCCGCCTCCGCGCCGCGCGAGGAGACGCCAACGTGCAGCCGTGGATTCTGCTCGACAATCCCGGCCTCGGCCAGTCCAACGACGCCGTCCAGCCGGTGTACGCCGGCGAAGACCAGGTCACGCAGGCCGGCGTCAATCTCGCCGACCAGCTCAACTACGACGAGGGCCCCATCAGCGAAGCCTTCGACGAGCCACTCTCGATGGATGACGTGAACGCCATCGCCGGTCTGTTCATCACCGACGACGATGACGACAGCGACAACTGACGAGCGCGGCGCTTCGGGATCTCTGCGGCCCGGCGGCGTCTCGTTTCCAGTGGCCTCGCGAGGCCGGTTCCCGCTCCACGGCGGGGGCCGGCCTCTTTTTTGTGGCGCTTCCCTTTGCCGGCGGCATCTGCTGTCCATGATCGGCACCGTGCCCCGTCGGGACGTACGATATGGTGTACACTCGGCGTGATGGGGCACCCTCAGCGCGTAAAAAGCCCCGGCGAGCCCGGCACGTCGCCCCGCGCGCCTCCGGTGCGACGAAAGCGGTTTGCTTTTTGCGGGTTCACCGTTCAGTTTTTCCGGTGCACAAAGTTTCGTGCGGGCCCCCGCACCTGCCTTCCATGAGAGTTCGCTCTTTACTCGAAAGAGGTTTTTCGACGGACGGATACGAACAACTGCTGGCGCTGCTGCTTTTCGCAGCGTTGCTTGCGGCGGGGTCGGACGCGACTACCGCTCGCGCGCAGGACGAAGGAGAGGGGTCGTCCTCGCGCGGCACCTTGCGCGAGGCCTTCTCGGCCGGGGACGCGCGCGCGGTGCTCCAGGGCGCCGCCGGGCGCGTCGAGGTCGGCGTGCTGGGCAACAGCTCGCAGTACAGCCGCTCGCAGGCCGTCTACGTACTCGGCCAGTTTTTCGACGACCACCCGCCGCGCCGCTTCGCGTGGAAAGACACCTCCACGAGCAGCGGCAGCCGTTTTCTGACCGGGCGCTACTGGCACGAGGCCTCCGAACACCCGCTGCCGGTCTACCTGCGCCTTGCTCGGAAAAACGGCTCCTGGACGCTTCAGGAAGTGCGCATCGAGCGGCCTTAATGCAGCCTCAAATCAAAGATTTGAGCTTCGACAGTGGACGAAAGACGGTAGACGGCCGTCTCTTGGTTCGCCATGCCGCTTTCTGTGATTGACGGTCGGTGCCGACTCCCGACGTTTGCCTTGGAGCTGCATTAAGTAGGCCAGCGAAACTACGTTTGCTGGCCGACGGCGGACGTGGGCTTTCGGACCGCGAACATTGTCTATCGTCCTGTGAAGGCACAAGCGTCGGCGCGGACTCGTTGGAGCCTGTGTGGTTTCCGTCGCGCGCTTTTTCCTTGATGCCGCCCGCGCCCGCCGTTCGTGGACCGTCTGCGCTTTTTCCGTCACGGCTCCCCGCGGTCCCGCTGGGCTGCCGGGGCCGCGGTCCTGCTGGTGCTTCTGCTGGCGGGCACGTGGGGCCTGCGCGCCTGGCGGGGCGCCGCCGCCCAGCGACACGCTGATGAGCGGCAAGCGCAGATCACGAAGGAAGCGCTTTCCCATGCCCAAGCGGACTTTGCAGAGCTTCAACGGGAACTGGCCGACCGGGCGCAGGCGGTCGCCGAGGCCGCAGTCGTGGAGCGCACCTTACGGCGGCACCAGCGGGACGACGACGCGAACATCCGCCCGCTGGTGCGCTTCACCGGCGAGCTCGAGTGGGCCACCGGGCGCTGGGCCGTCGAGGTCTACGACCCGCTGCCGCGCGTGGTGGCGTGGCGCGGGTTCAGCGTCTCTCTCGGCGACGCGCCCGACGCCGTGCGCTTCCTGGAGGCCCCACAGACGGGCGTGGCCGGCGAGACGGGCGCGCGGCGTGCGCTGGTGGCGTGGCACCCCGTACGCACCGAGGGCGGGCGCGTCGTCGGCGGCGTGCGCGTCTCGAAAATCGTGCGCTTTCGCCCGCCCGTCCAGAACGAGTATCTGCAAAGCTACAGCCTGGCCGACCAGTGGTCGCAAGCAACCGGGCACGCGCTAACCGTTCACTACGGTGCGTCCTCACCGGAGAATTTGCCTTCGGCCGCCCGGACGCGTGCCCTGAAGAGCCTGCGCGGGCAAACGATGGGCTTCGTCACGCTGGAACCGCCCGCGCCCGCTCAGATCGTGCAGGCCGTGCAGGCGCGCTACGGCGACTGGATGGCGCTGTGGGCGACCCTGCTGCTGGCCCTCGGCGCCGCGGGCGCGTGGATGGGATTTGGAAACGCCCTGCGCCGCGCCGGCGACACGCCCACGCCGCGCCGCCTGCTGCGGCTGACTGGGCACCTCGCGGCGGCGGGCGCGGGATGGTGGGGCCTGCGCTACGCCCTGCTGGCGCTCGACGTGCCGGCGCGCTGGGTCGGAGAGTGGCCCGCGCTCGCATCGCTCTTTGCTCCCGCGCAGCTCGCCTCCACCATCGGCGCCGGGGCGCTGCGCTCCACCGGCGACCTCCTGATCACCGGCGTGTTCGCGTTCGGCTTCGCCGTCGCGCTGCTGCGCTGGGGCGGGCGCTTCTGGAGCCGTTACCGCTCCACCGCGGCGTTGCGCGAGGCCCTGCGCGACGCGGGCGTCGTCCGCCGCGCTCCGGCGCGCGCCCTGGCGGCGCTGGCGGCCACCGCGACGGCCGTCACCGCCCTGGCCGCCGGCCTGACGCTGCTCACACGCCGCGCCGTGCTCGACAGCACGTTCGACTTTTTCGCACGCACCGGCCTGCTACCGAGCCCGCTGCTGCTGGTGGTGTTCTGCGCACTCTTGCTGCTGGCCGGGGCGGCGCTGATCGCCTCTGCCGGACTGGTGGCCGCCGGGCGGTGGAGCGCTGCGTGCTGGATGCCCCGCCCCGGCGACTTTTCTTCCAATGAGCAACAGCAGGAGACACGCTCTCGCTGGAAGCGGTGGGGCTGGAGTGCGGCGACCGGCCTCGCGTTGGCAGCCCCGTTCGTCGCATGGGGCCTGTTCGGAAGCGCCGGGGGCGCGTTTGCCACCTGGGGCTTGCCGCTGCTGCTGGGCGGGGCGAGCGCGGCGCTTTTGCGGCGGGGTCTGCTCCGGCGCCGCGAGCGCTTCACCCTGCTCACGCTGCGGTGGCTGCTGCCGGTGGGCCTGGTGCTGGCGGTCGTGCTCTACCCGGTGCTCTACGGCGGCATGCACACGCATCGGAAGACGCGCCTGCGCACCGCCGCCGACGCCTTTTCCGAGGGCGGCGACCCGCGCGTGCTTTTCTCGCTCGAACAGGTGCTCCAGGAAGCGCGCAGCACGCCGGCGCTGCGCCGCCTGGTCGGCCGCGCGGCAGGCACCGCTCCGGCCCGCGGAACGCCCCCGCCGCAGACCGATCCCGCACTCGACTCGTTGGGCCGGTCGCTCCTGCGCGGATCGCTGCTCGCCTCGCTGAGCACCTACGACGTCAACCTCGCGCTCTTCGACAGCACCGGCGTGCCGGTCGGCCAGTACGCCGCCGGGCCTGCGCCCCCGCGTCCCTCCAGCCAGGGCGCCGAGCTGGGCCTCCTGCGCGCCATGTACCGCGACCAGCAGGAACGCGGCCCCTTCGTGACGCAGATGACGGGCTGGCCTACGCCCGAACGCTTCCAGTACGCCGGCCTGCTGCCGATGCGCCGCCCGCCCGCCGCTTCTGCCAACAAGGCCGCGGCTGCCGACAGCGCCTCGTCCGCCGCCCCGGCTTCCACCGATCCCGCCGGCTGGCTCGTCGTGCGCGCCGTGCCGCAGGCCTTCCGCGCCGACGCCGGCACGCCGTTTCCGCGCGCCCTCCTGCCCGACGCCTACTATGCCGACCTCTACGCCGAGGTCGCGCTGGCGGAGTTCCAGAACGGCACGCTCGTGCGCAACCTCGGGCACGACTTCGGGCGCGTGCGCCTGCCCGGGGGCGTGCAGGCGGCCCTCCGCACCGACTCGACCCTCTGGCGCATCGAAGAGAACGAGGGCCGCACCTCGCTCACCTTCTACCGGATGCAGCCTACCCCTACCGACGTGCGCAGCGACTTCGGAGGGCGCCATTCAGTCACGGCCGTGCGCGTGCCGGCCATCACGACCTTCGACCACCTCTACTACGCGCTGCGCCTCGTCATCGCCGGCTTTCTGGTGGCGGTGCCGCTCTACCTGATCGGACTGGCGTTGCGGCGGCGCGCGGGGCTGCTGCCGGCTCCGCGCGTGCGCTTCCGCGACAAGGTACTCAACGCGCTGCTGGGCGTGGGCGCCGTCGCCGTCGTGGTCGTCGGGCTGGTGGGGATGCGCGTGCTCACCGCCGAGAACGAACGCGCCACGCAACGGTGGCTGCGCCAGCGCCTCGAACAGGTCGAGCAAACCCTCGCAATGGAAGCCGACGACAACGAGCCGCTCTACGAGGTGGCCCAGCGCATCGGGGTCGACCGGCTGGCCGCCCGCGCCGGGCTGGACCTGAACCTCTACCGCGGGCCGCGCCTGGTGGCCTCCAGCCGCCCGCGCCTCGTCCAGGAACGGCTGATCGACCGCCGCCTGCCGCTCAGCGCTTACCGGACGCTCTACCTTCAGGGCGAGCGCTTCGCCGCCACGCAGGAACGCATCGGGCGCTTTCCCTACATGGCCGGCTTTCGCGCGCTCACCGACGCGCAGGGCGCCCCGCGCTTCGTCCTCAGCGCCCCGACCCTCCCCGAGCAGGAACGCATCGCCGAGGAGCAGTCCCGCACAGTGGCCTACCTCTTCGGCGCGCTGCTGGTGCTGATTCTGCTGGTGACCGTCACGGCGCTGGTGCTGGCCGGGGCGCTGACCCGCCCGCTGCGCCGTCTGCGCGCCGGGCTCGAAGCCGTCGGCAAGGGCGAGTTCGCGCGCACCCTCCCCACCGACACGCGCGACGAGATCGGCGAGCTGGCTGACACCTTCAACGAGATGCGCGCCCAGCTGGCCGAGAGCCGCCGCAAGCTGGCGCAGCAAGAGCGCGAGACGGCCTGGCGCGAAATGGCCCGCCAGGTGGCCCACGAGATCAAAAATCCGCTCACACCCATGAAGCTCAGCGTGCAGCACCTGCGCCGCGCCTTCGAGCAAGCCGGCCTCGACGACGACGGCGAAGCCCCCGCCGCGCCCCGCGGAGACGGCGCCCCCGGCGCGTCCGATGACGGTGAAACGGAGACGCAGCAGCAGGAGGAGGAGAAGGAGAAAGAAGACGCCGGGCGCTTCGCGACACTCTTCGAGCGAATCACCTCCACGCTCATCGAGCAGATCGACGGGCTCTCCCGCATCGCCAATGACTTTTCCAGCTTCGCGCGCATGCCTACGCGCTTTCCTGAGCCGCTGGACCTGAGCGAAACCGCCGAGGCCGCCGCCACGCTGATGCAAGAAGAGGAGTCCGACGCCACCATTCACCTCCAGCTCGCGCCCGACCCGCTCGTCGTCGAAGCCGACGCCGAGGAGCTGCGTCGGCTCTACATCAACCTCATCAAAAACGCGCTCCAGGCCCTCCCAGAGTCCGACGCCACGGGCCGCCGCCACGGCCGCATCACCGTCGCCACCGAACGCACCGAAGACGGACGCGCGCGCTCGACCGTCACCGACAATGGGAGCGGCGTCCCCGAAGACCTGCGCGAGAAGATTTTCCAGCCCAATTTCTCGACCAAAACCAGCGGCACCGGGCTGGGGCTGGCCATCGCCAAAAAGAGCGTCGAGGAGCTGGACGGGGAGATCGGCTTCGACACCGAACGCGGCGCGGGCACGACGTTCTGGATCGAGCTGCCGCTGGCCGAGGAGGAAACGGCGGAAGCGACATCAACGGACGAGAGTGAGCGAACGCTTCCAATCCCACCGTCGGACTCATAGAACGCTTCCAATTCCACCGTCGGACTCATAGCTTGAAAGCGGTTTTGCGGAAGTATCTCCTCGCCGCGAAGCACTGCCGCCGTTTTTTCGTTGACTTTCTCCGCCAGTTGCTCACAGCCGCCCCCGTGTCATGGAAAACTCCGCCATGGAAGACGCCTCCTCCCAGGCGAGAGGCGACGTTCAGCAGGCCTTCTCCGGCGAAGGCATCGACGATTCCCCGGCCGACGGCGCCAACGGGCAGGCGGGCCGCCCCTCCACCGACGACCGCCCCGTTAGCTACGAGGGCGACCTGGAGATCGACTTCCGCGGCCCGGCGGACTTCGACCCCGACGAGCTGCGCGCGGCCTTTCGCACGATGCTGCTCTCGCGGCGGCTCGACGAGAAGATGATGACGCTCCTCAGGCAGGGGCGCGGGCACTTCCACATCGGCTGCGCGGGACACGAGGGCGCGCAGGCGGCGCTGGGCATGCACGCGCGCCCCGGTCCGGCCGCATCGGGGGACGTGCACGACTGGTTTTGCTTCTACTACCGGGACCTGTGCATGGCTCTCTCGCTGGGGATGACGCCCCGGCAGGGCCTCCTGGCGCACCTGGCCAAGCGCGACGACCCCAACAGCGGCGGGCGCCAGATGCCCGAGCATTTCGGGCTGAAGGACCTCGGCGTAATGACGACCTCCTCGTCGGTCGGGGCGCAGTTTTTGCCGGCGCTGGGCTTCGGGATGAACCTTCAACACGAAAACGAGGCAGCGGCCGACGGCGAGGGCGGCTTCGTGTACGCCTCCTGCGGGGAGGGCGCCACCAGTCAGGGCGACTTTCACGAGGCGCTCAACTGGGCGGCGCGGCGGCAGGCGCCGGTCCTCTTTTTCGTGCAGGACAACAAGTACGCCATCAGCGTCCCCGTCGAGGACCAGACCGCCGGCGGCACCCCCTACAAGCTGGCCAAAGGCTACGAGGGCGTGGCGCGGATGCGCGTGGACGGGACCGACTTCTTTCACATGCACGCCGCCGGCCAGGCCGCCGTCGACCACCTGCGCGCCGGGCGCGGCCCCGTCTGCCTCACGGCCGACCTCGTGCGCCTCTTCCCACACTCCTCCTCCGACAACCACACCAAGTACCGCACCGAAGACGAACTGGAGCAGGACCGCCAGATCGACCCCGTCGGGCGGATGCAGCGCGAGCTCGAAACCGCGGATGTTCTCTCCGAAGGCGACGCCGAGGCGCTGCGCGAATCGGTGCGCGAGCAGGTCGACGAGGCCGCCGCGTGGGCCAAAGAGCAGCCCGACCCCGACCCCGCGACGGCCGCCGACCACGTCTACTTCGACGGCGACCAGGGCCTCGACTTCGGCGCCGGAAGCATCGACGACCCCGGCAGCGACCCGATGGTGATGGTCGACGGCGTCAACGAGGCGCTCAAAGAAGAAATGCGCCGCGACGAGCGCGTCCTGGTCTACGGCGAAGACGTGGCCGGGCAGAAAGGCGGCGTCTTCACCGCCACGCGCGACCTCACCGCCGAGTTCGGCGAGGAGCGCTGCTTCAACTCCCCGCTGGCGGAGGCGTCGATCATCGGCACGGCGGTGGGGCAGGCGGCAGCGGGGACGCGCCCGGTCGTCGAGATCCAGTTCGCCGACTACATCTGGCCGGCGATGCAGCAGCTGCGCAATCAGGTGGCCCCCTTCCGCTACCGCTCGAACGGCCAGTGGAGCTGCCCGATGGTCATTCGCGTGCCCTGCGGCGGCTACATCCACGGCGGCCTGTGCCACTCGCAGAACGTGGAGTCGATCTTCGGCCACACGCCCGGCCTCGTCGTGGCGATGCCCTCGACGGCTGCCGACGCGAAGGGCATGCTCAAGACGGCGATCCGCTCGAACGACCCGGTGATGTTTCTGGAGCACAAGGCGCTCTACCGCGCCGCCGCCGCGTGCACGGGCCGCCCCACCGAGGACTATCTACTGCCGCTGGGCGAGGCGCGCACCCACCGCAAGGGCAGCGACCTCTCGATCATCACCTACGGCATGATGGTGCACAAGGCCCACGAAGCCGCCAAGACCATTGCGAAAGAAGACGGCGCGGAGGTCGAGATCATCGACCTGCGCTCGATCACGCCGCTCGACGCCGAGGCGGTGTTGCGTTCGGTCGAGAAGACCAACCGCGCGCTCGTCGTCTACGAAGACCACGAGCACATCGGCTTCGGCGCGGAAATTAGCGCGCAGATCGGCGACGCGGCATTCGAATACCTCGACGCCCCGATCCGCCGGTGCGCAGGCGCGTTCACGCCCATTCCCTTCGCCGACGCGCTCGAAAAAGCCGTCCTCCCCTCCGACGAAGACATCCTCGAGGCCGCGCGCGGCGTGTTGAGGTTTTAGGACGGCAGACCACGGACCGTGGAGACGGCCGACACGTTCGAAACGCAACGTTACACACGCTACCCACGCAGTCTTGCACATGGGGTGCAACTGCTGGGCGACAGCCGCCAAAAAAACGTCCAGCTTTCAACCTGCAACCTTCAACCCGCACCCAACCGACCATGTCTGAAAGCGTCTGGGACTACCCGCGCCCGCCTGCCGTCGAACCGACCGACGGGCGCGTGCGCGTCCTCTTCGCCGGCGAAACCATTGCCGACACGACCGAGGCGAAGCGCGTGCTGGAAACGAGCCACCCGCCCGTCTACTATCTGCCGCCGGAGGACGTGCGCACCGAACGACTGGAGCGGGAGGCGCGCACGTCGATGTGCGAGTTCAAGGGCCGCGCCGACTACTACACGCTGAACGTCGGAGAGCGCACCGCCGAGCAAGCCGCCTGGTCGTACCCGAATCCGGTAGAGCAGTACGCCGCGCTCACCGACCATTTCGCCTTTTACCTCTCAAAGGTCGACGCCGGCTACGTCGGCGACGAAGAGGCGCACCCGCAGGAGGGCGACTTCTACGGCGGCTGGATTACCGAGGGCGTCGACGGCCCGTTCAAGGGCGGCCCCGGCACGATGGGCTGGTGACGGCGATGGGCGATTGTCGGTTGGCGATTGTCGGTTGGCGAGCGCGGGCTCATGCGGGAACGCCCCCTTCCCCCCGTCGTAACAGTTTTCGCGCATCAGCGCGCGGTCCTTTTTCCTTTTTACCCGGCGATTCGCGTTCCGTAGCTCGCCGCCGACTCGGGCTGCGCCTTCGCTCTCTCGACGCTCCCGCATTCCGACGAAGTATGTCTTCCGACGACGACGCCTCGGCTCTCGACGTCGCTCCCTCCAACCATGACGCTGCTGACGACGACGCGCAGCCCCCCAAGACGCCCGGCGACATCGAACTCGACACCGCCCCGCAAGAACCGCTCACGCCTGCCGGCGGCGACGGAGCGGCGGCCTCCGGCGACGGCGCCGCCGGAAGCGGCGGCGAGGTCGACGGCATGATCGACCTGCCGGTCGTCGAAAACGAAAACAAAAACCAGCGCGGCCAGCGGCCGGAATGGTTGCGCGTGCAGCTGCCCTACGGCGAGACGTACAAAAACGTCCTCGACACCGTCGAGGAACACGACCTGCACACCGTCTGCCAGAGCGCGCAGTGCCCCAACATGGGCGAGTGTTGGTCGAAAGGCACGGCCACGTTCATGATTCTGGGCAACGTGTGCACGCGCTCCTGCGGCTTCTGCGCAGTCAAGACGGGCCGCCCGGAAGAAGCAGGCCTCGACTGGGACGAGCCGCGCCGCGTCGCCGAGGCGGTCGCCAAGATGGGCCTCCAGCATGCCGTCATCACCAGCGTCAACCGCGACGAGCGCGAGGACGGAGGCGCGCCCATCTTCGCGGAGGTCATCCGCCTGATCCGCGAGAAGCAGCCCGGCTGCACCGTCGAGGTGCTCACGCCCGACTTTCGCGGCATCGAGAGCGCCATCGACACGGTCTTCGAGGCGGAGCCGGACCTGTTCAACCACAACGTGGAGACGGTCCCGCGCCTCTACCGCCGCGTGCGCCCACAGGCCGACTACGAGCGCAGCTTGCGCGTTCTCGACATGGCCAAACAGGACGGCCTGCGCACCAAGAGCGGCATCATGGTGGGCCTCGGCGAGGAGCGCGAGGAGGTGCTTCAGATTATGGACGACTTCGTGGAGATCGGCCTCGACGTGATGACCATCGGGCAGTACCTTCAGCCGACCGAGATGCACCTGCCGGTTGAGGACTTCGTGCGGCCGGAGGTCTTCGACTGGTACAAGGAGGTCGGCGAAGCGAAGGGCCTCGACCACGTCGAGTCGAGCCCGCTCACGCGCTCCAGCTACCACGCCGAGGAGCATGTGTAGCGTCGCGAAGGGGCAGGATTGTCGGGGATTGAGGCGCAACTCCTGCGGGCTGACGGCGTGGAGAACGTGCCGGCTTGGGTAGTGACGCCGCCGCCGCAGCAAATGGTCTTGCAGGAGCAAAGCACAGGGCTGGCGGCGCTCGAACGGCGCGGCGAACAGTCCACCGTCGCCGTCTCCTACCCGAACTACCGAAACGCGATCCTTCGCGTCGCCGATCACAATGCCACGCAGCGCCTGCCGATAAGAAACGTTGTTATCGCACCGGCGCTTCTCAACTTACAGGCCTCTCCCGCAGACGAGGCGCAGGCGCTACGCAGAGCGCTTCGGGAAACGACCGCGAAGCCGTACGAACAGTCGTAGCTTTCCGTTGCCGTCTCGACTAGTAGAATAGAAAAGCGCCCCGGCTCACAGCGAGCGGGGCGCTTTTTTATTTCTGGACGTTTCCGAACGAGACGCTGACGGCTGACAGCCGATAGCTGACG
>PXTR01000142.1 GCA_003023245.1 Bacteroidetes bacterium QS_8_68_15
CGATCCGTCCGCGACGCGGCCGTCCGCCTCTGACGCCTCCGCCGCGCTTCCTGCCCGGTCCGCCGCCTTCTCCGGCCGCGCCGACTCCGCTCGCGCCGACACGACGCGTCCGCCTCCCCCCGACCGCTACGCCACGACGGGGCTCTCCCGCACAGACACTCGTGCGACGTACGAGCGAGCGCTCAGCTCTGCGCGCGGGGTGCGCTCTTCGCTTACCGACCAGGAGCGCTCGCTGACCTGGACGAAGCGCAAGGCCGACAACTACCAGGTCGAGATCTACAAGAAAAGCTCGATGGCCGTCGCGTGCTTTCTCTTCGTGCTGATCGGCATTCCGCTGGGCCTGACTCTCGGAAGCGGCTCGCTGGGCCGGGCCGGCGCCATCGCGCTGAGCATCTTTCTGTTTTACTGGGTGACGCTCGTCCTGGGCGAAAAGGCCGCCGACCGCGCCGTCCTGCCGCCCTGGCTGGGCATGTGGGCGGCCAACATCGTGATGCTCGTCGTCGGCGCCTGGCTGATGAGCTACGTCGCCCTCGACCTCGGCGCCACGCCCTCGCTGCGCCACCGCCTCTGGCGGGTCGTTAAACGTTGGAAAGTGGAAGGTTGAACGTTTCTCTTCGGGCTGACGAACCTTCAACTTTCAACCTTCAACCATGCTGTATTTAGTCCCCACCCCCATCGGCAACCTCGAAGACATCACGTTACGCGCGTTGCGCGTGCTGCGCGAGGAGGCCGACTTGATCGCCTGCGAGGATACGCGCACCTCCGGCACGCTGCTCTCGCACTACGACATCGACACGCCCACCACCGCCTACCACGAGCACAACGAGCACCAGAAGACCCCGCGCCTCGTCAAGCGCCTGCGCGCCGGCCACACCGTCGCGCTCATCACCGACGCGGGCACGCCCGGCATCTCCGACCCCGGCTTCTTGCTGGCGCGCGCCGCTCACGAGGAGGCAGACGCGCGCGTCGAGGCGCTGCCCGGCGCTACCGCGTTCGTGCCTGCCCTCGTCGCCAGCGCGCTCCCGGCTCACCGCTTCGCCTTCGAGGGCTTTCTGCCCAAGAAGCAAGGCCGGCAGACGCGCATCGAGCGCCTCGCCGACGAAGAGCGCACGCTCATCTTCTACGAATCGCCGCATCGCCTTGTGCGCACCCTTACCGAGCTGGCCGACGCCTTCGGCCCCGAGCGCCGCGCCGCCGTCGCCCGGGAGCTCACCAAGCGCTACGAAGAACTGCGGCGAGGAACGCTGGACGAGTTACGGTCGTACTTCTCCGGTGACGATAAGGTGCGCGGCGAACTCGTCCTCGTCGTCGACGGAGCATAGGGGTGGACGACGGACGGCGGCTCCCTGCCCTGCCAGCGTGGCAGCTATTGCGAGCCGTCGAAGACAATAGCAGGGACGCGTGAACCCCCTCTGCAGCCTGCGGTCGAAGCGACGTCGAATCTTCAGTTCAGCCCCCAACCGCAACGCCATGCCCGCCTTCCTCCGACGTGCGAGCCTGCTGCTCGCCGCGCTGCTGCTGGCCGCGGCCGGTCCGGCGGCTGCGCAGTCCTCCTCCGCCGAAGCAAACTCCTCCGAACCGGCCGCTTCCGGCGACTGCCGGACGGACCTTTCCGAACCGATGTTCACGGAGAACCGCACCGGCTCCTCCTCCTCCTCCTCCGATGACGCTGCTGCCGGCGCGCCGACCCCAGCCGAGGAACGCGTCAAGGAGATCCTTTCTGAACAAGGCGTTCACGTCGTGCGCCTCTGGGCGCCGTGGTGCCCGAACTCCACCGGCGAGATGGCCGACGGCGCCTGGGACGACCTCGCCGCCGAAAACGCGGACGCGAGCTTCACCTTCGTCACCATCTGGAACGACGGCAACGGCGGCGCCGGCAAAATCGAAAAGTACGGCCTCCCACTGGGCGAACGCATCACCGAAGTCGTCCCCGCCGCGCCGGAGCAGGGCCGCCTCGATCAGTTCATGGGCCACCCCGTCAACTGGGTGCCCTCCACCTGGATCTTCCGCACCCCCGACGAGGGCGAGACCGAACGCGCCTTCGCCCTGAACTACGGTGAGATGAACCGCGCGACGCTCCAGACGCTCATCGACGCCGCCGGGAACGATTGGTAGATCGTTGATTGTTGATGGTGGATGGGGTTTTCGTGGCTCTCGCGCCTGCGAGAAACAGAAGCGCTACGACACCGCGCCGAGTATTTCGGGGGGTAGGTAGCCGGCCCAAAGCAAGGCAGCAGCGGCCGAAAACCACCCACAATCCGCCACTGATCCATCCACACGCTCACGCTCCGGCAGTAACGAACGCCGGAGGCACCCCCCCGCACGTCCACACCCCCGCACGCCCATCATGCGCCCCAAGCTCACCGACCGCCTGGTCGCCGGCGCCGTCTTTCTCTACGCGCTGGTGCTGTATCTACTGACGGTCGCCCCCGCGGCGTCGTTCTGGGACGCGGGCGAGTACATCGCCGTCGTGCACAACCTGGAGGTTTCCCCCCCGCCGGGCGCGCCGTTCTACATGCTGATCGGGCGGCTCTTCTCGATGTTCGTGCCCGACGATCTGGTGGCCCTTTCGGTCAACCTCGTCTCGGTGTTCTCCAGCGCGGGCGCGGTGCTGCTGGGGCACCTCGTCATCGTGCGGCTGCTGCGCACGTGGCAGTACGCCTCCGCGACCGACGAGCTGACCGGCGCGCTGCCATCGGCGCGTGCACCTTCACGGTGACCGACTCGTTCTGGTTCAACGCCGTCGAAGCGGAGGTCTACGCCCTCTCGATGCTGTTTACCGCGCTGGTGGTGTGGCTCACCATGCGCTGGGCCGACGCCGCACGCCGCGAGGAAGCCCGGCTGCAGGGGGGCGGACGCGGCGGCGGCCGCGGCAGCATCTTTGGGCTCGCCTCCAACCGCTACCTCGTCCTGATCGCCTACCTCTTCGGGTTGGCCATCGGGGTTCACCTGCTGAACCTGTTGGCGCTCTTTTTCGTCGCGCTGATCATCTTCTTCACCGAGTACGACCGCGCCGAGTGGTCCGACGTGAAGCGCTGGGGGGCCATCGTAGCGACCGGGCTGGCCGCCTCGGTGGCGTTCGTCTTCGTCTATCCCGGCGTCGTGCAGATGCTCCCCACCTTCGCCGAACAGAGCGGCTGGCCGCTCTTCTTCTTCCTCGTCGTCTTCGCAGCGCTGGCCTTCGCCGTCTACTACACCCATACGCGCGGGATGCAACGGGCCAACCTGCTGGCGCTCTGCGCTACGATGATCCTGATCGGGTACAGCGCCTACGCGCTCATCTTCATCCGCTCGGACGCGGATCCGCCCATCGACGAAAACGACCCCGAAACCGCCACGGCGTTCATCGACTACCTCAAGCGCGAGCAGTACGGCTCGACGCCCCTGCTCTCGGGCACCACCTTCAACGAGGAAGAAGGGCGCATGGGACAAGAGGAAACGCTCTTCCCGCGTCGCCACTCCCCGAGCCGCCGCCACCAGCGCGTCTACAAGCGCTACGACAGCGACTGGGAGTTTTTCTGGCAGTACCAGGTCGGACACATGTACGTGCGCTACTTCCTGTGGAACTTCATGGGCCGCGAAGGAGACACGCAGGGCAGCGGCACCGCCTTCGGCCCCGAGGCCGCCGCCCCGTCCGCCACGCAAGCGGCCTTGCAGACCGGCGGCGGAGGGCCCGGCGACAGCTCCTCCGCTGGCAAAACGACGTCCGGCAACGAACCTCCCTCCGCTCCCGCCTCCTTCGAGACGCCCAGCGAAGAAGACGCCTACAACTACTACTTCGCGCTGCCGCTGCTGCTGGGCCTCTTCGGCATGACGTACCACTTCCTGCGCGACTGGCGGCGGGCCTTCTCCGTCGGCATCCTGTTTCTGCTGACAGGGTTCGGGGTCGTCGTCTACCTCAACCAGACGCCCATGCAGCCGCGGGAGCGAGACTACTCCTACGTCGGCAGCTTCTTCGCCTTCAGCCTATGGGTCGGCATCGGCGCGGCGGGGCTGATCGAACTGGCAGGCCATGCCCTCCGCGACCGCTTCTCCGGCGGGCTCACCGGCGTGAAGGGCCGCGGCGCGCTCTTCGGGCTGGGCGGGCTGCTCTTCCTGGCCGTGCCCGGCTGGATGGCCATTCAGAACTACGACGACCACGACCGCTCCGGCCGCTACATCGCGCCGGACTACGCCTATAACATGCTCAACAGCGTCGCCGAGGATGCCATTCTCTTCACCAACGGCGACAACGACACCTTCCCGCTTTGGTACCTGCAAGAGGTCGAAGGCGTGCGCCGCGACGTGCGCGTGGTTAACCTCTCCCTTCTGAACACGCCCTGGTACATCAAGCAGCTCAAAAACCAGCCCTCGCGCCAATCCGAGCCGCTGCCGATCTCGATGAGCGAGGACCGCATCGACCGGCTCGCCGAAATGGGCTACCGCGACATGCTCTGGGAACCGGACTCCGTGCAGGTGCCCGTCGACAAAAGCGCATATCTCGAGGACGTCGGGTTCACCTCGCTGAAGCGCCGGCAGATCCACAGCCCGATGGCATGGAAGCTCACCGGCCGCTCGACGCCCTACGAGGGCTACAGTCTCCTGATCGCCGCCGACCGCGTGGCGTACAACCTGATTCGCAACAACGCCGAAAACGGCTGGAAGCGCCCCATCTACTTCGCCACCACCGTCAGCCAGGACGCGCGCCTGGACCTGGGCGACTACCTCCAGATCGAAGGGCTGGCGCTGCGTGTAACGCCCATTCGCCACCAGGAGTCGCTGGGCCGCGTCACACCGCTGACGGCCGAGCGCATGTCGGACTTCCGCTTTCGCGGCCTCAACGATCCGGACGTCTACTACGACAACGTCACGCGCCGCCTGATCGACGCCTACCGGCTCTGGTTCAGCGAAGCGGCGCTCCAGCTCTCCCGAAAGGGACGTCCCGAGATGGCACGCTCGCTCGTCGACACGCTCTCGCAGAACATTCCCTTCGACGTCATCCCCAGCGACACGCGGATGCGCATGCGGGTGGCCCGGGCCCACGCCGCCACCGGCGACACCAGCCAGGCGCTCAGCCTGCTGCGCCGGACCGAGAAGCGCGCCAGCGGAAAGGCCCGGCTCTCCATCGCGCAGACCTACGCGCGGATGGGCCGCTCTCAGGAAGCGCTGCGTCTCGCCCAGCAGGCCGAAGACAGCGTCCTGCGTGGGCTGCGCCAGGCCGGCTCCAACCGACGCCGCTTCCAACAGGCCGCGCGCCAGGTGCAGACGCTGCGCTACCTCTACATGCAGGCCGGCGCCTTCGACGAGGCCGCCGCCTTTAGCGAGGCGCTCGCGCAGGCCACCGGCGACCCCTCCCTCGCGCAGAGCGCCGGGGAACTGCGCAGCACGTTTCAGGGCCGCCCTGCCGCTTCCGGCGGCGCCGGCGGCGCTTCCGCTCCGCCCGCCGATTCGGCGAGGCCGCCGGCGCAACCCCCCGGCCCCGGCGCGCCTCCCACCGCTCCGATACAGAACTGACGCGGCGGCCGAAGGAGCAAGTCTGCCCCGAATGTGAAACTTTGGTCTGAACCGCTCGTTCGCCCGCACGCTTCGGCGGCTGGGTCGTTCAGGCGAGGGAGAAGGCGAGAGACGCACGCTCCGGTTTGCTCCGGCCCGCCTGCTCCCGCTTTTTCGCACGTGCATTTTCAACAGCAGTACAGGAGGCCCACATGCAACGCAGTACCGTAAAATGGTTCGACGCCAAGAAAGGGTATGGATTCATCCAGCACCCCGACGAGGGCGACGACGTATTCGTCCACTACTCGCAGATCCTTTCCGAGAAGGACTTCAAGACGCTCCGCACCGGCCAGCCGGTTCGATTCGAGTTGAACGACGGGCCGAAAGGGCTGCACGCCCTCGACGTCCGCCCGCTCGACGAAGACGGCGAGAAAGAGCCGACCAAAAAGGCGGACGACGACGGCAACGTTCCCTCCGAAGACCCCGCCGCTGAGGAGTCAGACGCTGTGGAATCGACCGCTGCGGCCGAACCTGCCGCCGCAAGCACCGCCGCCCCCGCTTCCGCTGACTCCGCTACGGAACAGAGCGAAGCGGCTACCGAGCAGAACGAGCCGGAGGAGGAAGAAGAAGACGACTGGCGGAGCGACTGGGACGAAGACGAGTGGACGGACGAGCACGGCAACCCCCCCGACCCGATGGCCGGTCCCACGTTTTAGCGCGAGGTGCTCAGCGCAGGGCGTGAGCGCAGGACGTAAGGCGGTTGGCACGGGACGTTTTCCGAAAAGCAGACGTCTTTCTCGTCCTGTCGACACTGGCATGACGACCACGCGCGCGCCCGTCGCTGACCGAGCCGACGAATGAACGAACCGGCGTCCGAAATCGTCGTCGAAGAGGCGCACCCGGACGGGCGCACGCCGCTCGACACGGAGGCGCTCTCCGCGCTGCTGTCCCGCACGATCCGCACCGAGGGCGCCGAGCTGCGCGCGCTGACGGTCGTGCTGGCCGGACGGGATCTCGTCCGGCATCTCAACCGCGAGCACCTCGGCCACGACTACCCGACCGACGTGCTGGCCTTTCCGTTTGCGGAAGGCGCCGCGGTGGACGGCGAGATCTACGTCGATCTCGACACCGCCGCCGAGCGATGTGCCGAGTTCGACGCCACGCCCGAGCAAGAAGCCCGGCGCTACGCCCTGCACGGCCTGCTCCACCTGATCGGCTATCGCGACAAGACCGAAGCGGGAAAACGGAAGATGCGCGCGCTCGAAGACCGCTACCTCGAGGCAGCAAACGACGATGCAGCGGCCGGCGGCGAGTCGTGAGCCGCTTGAAGTTGTAATCATGCTGCCAGTGCGCTCGCCCCGACGGTGAAAAGTACGGGCGGGAGGCAACTTTTTAGGGAAGGTGAAGTTAAGGAAGCGCAAAGAGAGATCTGCGTTGTGCTCTCGCCACTGTCTCTCTCACGCTGACGTGCTTTCCACCCTCATGGAAATTCCTCTCCAGATCACCACTCGCCACTTCGACGCGCGCCCCGCCCTGCACGATCACGCCGCGCGCCGCCTCGAAAAACTCGAACGCTTCTACGACGGCATCATCGACGCACACGTCATCCTCGAAGCCGACGGCCGCCCGCCCGACGACAAAAAGGCCGAAGTTATGATCAACGTCTACCAGAAACGGCTCGCGGCCACCAGCACTGCTTCCTCCCACGAAGAGGCCATCGACGGCTGCGCCGAGGGGCTACGTCGCCAGCTCAAGACGTACAAAGGCAAGCTCAAGAGCACGAAGCAAGACCGGTGGTAAAAGAAGGAGTGGCTCGCTGCACTCGCCGAAGAGGAGAAGCGTGGCTGGCTGCTGGACACCCCTTCCTCACGCACCTTCTCTCTTTCCCCCTTTCCTCCTACGGAGTCGACACGCGCGGCGTCTCTCCGCTCAGCACGCGGCTAATCCAGCGCGTCAGCGGGACGCCGTCGGTCGTCGTGTCGTAGTAGCTCGAGTCGTGAATGGCGAAGGTGTGCTGGTCGCCGGGCGTGTAGTAGGTAGCCCAGCGCTCAGGGGAGAGTTCGCTTCGCAAGCCGCGGACCGCCTGCCGGTATTCGTCCGCGCTGATCTGGCATCGCTCTGGCTGCCCCTCGGGGCACGGCGGCAATCCCGCTTCGAAGAAACTGCGGATGCTCGGGTCCTCCTCGGAAGTGACGAGGCCGAAGGTGGCCTCCGGGTAGGCGTCGGCAAAATAGCTGTAGAGGTTCCACAGCCCGCCGCCCTCCGGCCCGTAGCAGTCGGGGCACTCCGAACGCGGCGGTAGCGCGGCGTTGAGGTTCCACACCTCGCGCCACGACTGTTGCAGGGCCAGGGGAAGCACATCTTCGTCTTTCGGAAGCGGCCCGGACTCGGTGATGAGGTCCACCGGCTGCGGGGCGAACGCCTCGGCCATCGCCGAGTAGGCGAAGACCGACCCGAAGCCGCCGGCGCTGCTGCCGTAGGCGACGACCTGATCGACCCGCTCGGAGAAGTAGGGCGCGAGCAGCTCGGCGTAGCGCTCGACGTTGCGGTGCCCAACGAGCTGGTGCGTTTCCGACGAGTCGTCCACCGTTACCGAAGCGTCCGGCCGGCTGCCGCTGTGCAGGTCGTGGTTGCAGTTGGGCACGTAGGCGATGTCGTAGTTCGCCACCGGGTTGTCCTCCTCACGCCGGTCGTCGAAGATACCGGCCGGGTCGCCGTCGAAGCGATTGCCCGCGTTGCCCGTGTCGAAGCCGTTGGCAGGCGGGCAGTGGTCTCCCACGCACACTCCCCCGGCGGCGAACCAGATGAGCAGCCCGTCGGGGTCTTCCTGAAGGCGCACGCCCAGCCCCGTCTGCGACCCGTCGCTGCAAACGGCCCCCTCCACCTCCACGAAGGTCCACGTGCCCAGCGAGTCCCCCTCGGCCGCCGCAAGGGGCGACGGGTCTTCGCCCTCCTCCGGCCCGCTCGTGTCGCAGGCAGCGACGCCGCCGACCAGCACCAGCACGGTCCCCAGCCACTGCAGCGCCCGCACCAGTCGCGCCCCCGCCGCCGGGAGGCCGCCTGTTCGTGGCCGGCGCTGCAGAGGAAACCGTTCGTTCATCCTTCTTGCGTGCCCTCTTCGTCTTCGACGAGGGCCGGGTCGTCCTCGACGGCGGGAGTGGTGGACCTGGACCGGCCTTTTTTCTTGCGCAGCGTCTCGCGCAGCGGTGCGACGACGCGCTTGGCCAGCCGGGCGCTCGACATGATGTAGAAGTGCACCGCCGGCGCGCCCGCGTCCATCAGCTCCTCGGCCTGCTGGATGGCCCATTCCACCCCGATCCGTTCGACTTCCTCCCGGTCGTCAGCGGCCTCGACCTCGGCGGCGAGCGCTTCGGGAATGCTCAGGTGGAAAAAGCTGGGCAGGAATTGCAGGTGGCGCTTTTTCGAGAGCACCTTCAGGCCCGGAACGATAGGCACGTCGATGCCGACGTCGCGGCATTTCTCGACGAACTCGAAGTACGCCTCGTTGTCGTAGAACATCTGCGAGGTGATGTAGTCGGCCCCGGCGTCGACCTTGCGTTTCAGGCGCAGCACGTCCCACGTCAAGTTGGGGGCTTCGATGTGCTTTTCGGGGTAGCCGCCCACGCCGACGCAGAAGTCGGTCGGGGCCGCCTCGGCCATTTTATCCAGGTACGTCCCCTCGTTCATGTCATTGATCTGCTCGACCAGCTCGACGGCGTACTCGTTGCGCGAGCGGCCCGGTGCGATGTCTTTTTTGTAACCGGGGTCGTCGCCGGTGAGGGCCATCACGTTGTCGACGCCGAGGTAGTTGAGTTCGATGAGCGCGTCCTCGCTTTCCTCGCGCGTGAAGCCCTTGCAGAGCAGGTGCGGCACCGTGTCGACGCCGTAGCGCGCCTCGATGGCCGCGCAGAGGCCAATGGTGCCGGGGCGCTTGCGCGTGACGCGCCGCTGCCACGTACCGTCGCCGCTCTCGACGTACTCGACCTCGGCGGCGTGGCTGGTCATGTCGATAAAGGCCGGGTCGTAGGGCATCAGTTCTTCGACCACGCCCATGATCTGCTCGGCGCTGCCGCCGCGCTTCGGGGGAATAATTTCGTAGGAGATCAGCGGGTCGTCGGCCTGTTCCAGACGCTCGGTGACTTTCATGCGGTGCGGGGGTGCTGCGGTAATTTGGTGATACGGAGTCGGAGCGTTGTAGGGGCAAGGCGGGGAGCTGTTCGCCGAAACACCCCCCGTTTCCGCCTCAGCGCCTCACTATAACAAAAAACTAATTTCGTCGCTGGTGAAGGTCGCGTTTCCAGTCGTCGGGAATTTGGCCGGAGGGAAAGCCGGCGTAGCGGTACGGTACGGGGCCGTCGTCTTCGCGCCGCTGCTCTTCACGGATCTCGCGCGCCCCCACGAGCGCGTGCTCGCCCGCCGCCGCATGTCGCCGGGGTCGCCGGGGCACCGACGCGCCGGTGCGCAACGGGGCCGGGCGTTCGGGAAAGTAGAGGCGATAGACGGTGGCCACGCACCACGTGAGCAAAAAGAAAAACAGCGGCGCGACCAGGAGCAGGAAGAGCACATGCATGACGGCAGGCCAGGACGTTCTGATAGTGCACAAGGAGAAACGAACACCGGCGGTGGCGCGGTGGGTTACCGCTTGTTAAGTTTTCGCATAGACACGGTTCCACTCCAGTTGAAACGACCACGCAATGCGGCGGAGTTCGCCGGTCGGCGAGACGTCGTTTTACGAGTCGTCGCCGGACGGGGCGCTCGCGGTGTCTGCGCTCGCAGGGGCTTCATCAGCCGTCGTCGCGCTGCTCGCGCCGCCGCCAGCGTTCGGATAGTCCGCCGGTGCGATGCGCAGGAGCGAGTCGGCCGGCTCCTCCGATTGCAGCTCTTCGGCGCGGCGCTCCTGAGCGGAGATCGTCTCGGGAGCCACGTTGCCCAGGTCGCCGCGAAAGCTCACGTCCAGCAGCGTAAAGAAAAGAAAGACCACGACGAAGACCGTTCCTACCGTGAAGACCATCGAGTTGACCCCCTTGTCGTACTTCAAGGCCATAAAGAAGAGCACCACCAGCGCGGATTTCGCCCCGGCGATCCCCAGCGCGACGGGCAGGTCCAGCACGCCGAGGTCGAGCTGCGCCACGGCGACGGTCAGAACGGTCAACACCACCAGCGCCCCGAAGACCCGAAGCAGGACCTTCATGGGAATGACGTGGTGGCTGTCGTGCTCGGTGTGGGCCATGGGCTTCGCGGTTTGGGGTTGCGGGTTCGGAGTTCGGGGTCGGAGGCGCTAAAAAACTCTAAACCCAAAACCCCGAACCCCAAACTCAGATCAGATAGAGCAGCGGGAAGAGGAAGATCCATATGATGTCCACGAGGTGCCAGTAGAGGCCGACGATCTCGATGGGCGTGTACCACTCGCTGGAGAAGTGCCCGCGGAAGGCGCGGCTCGCCAGCCAGGCGATCAGCCCGATGCCGACGAGGACGTGAACGGCGTGAATGCCCGTCATCACGTAGTAGATCGAGAAGAACTGGCGTGCAAATGGGTAGTTGCTCAGGTGCTCGTAGTGGCCGCCGTGCTGGTCGAAGGCCTCGCCGGGGAAGACGCCGTGCTCGAACTTGGCCGTCCACTCGAAATACTTGACGACCATAAAGACGAGCGCCAGCCCCGTCGTGACGACGAGGCTCCAGGCGGCCTTGCGCTGCTGGTCTTTCTGCGCGAAGTGAATCGCGAGCGCCACCGTCAGCGACGACCCCAACAGCACCAGCGTGTTGCCCCCGCCCATCACCCAGTTGAGCGTGTGGCTCGCCTCGGAGAAGGCGTGCGCGTGCTGCGCGCGGTACACCGTGTAGGCCACGAACATGCCGCTAAATAAGAGCAGCTCGGTAATCAGGAAGACCCACATTCCCAGCTTCGCGGCGTCGAACTGCTGCTCGCTCGAGACGAAGTAGCTCTTGAGGTGCGAGGGCGGGTGGTGATGCGCCTCCTCAGCGGCCATCGCTCCCGTCACACCGCGATCGGGCGAAGCGGTTTGCGTTTCAGCAGCCATGAGCGAGGGAGCGGTTTGCGTTCAGGTCGGTCGGTGGTGCCGTGCGTGACGCATGGTGCGTGACGCGTGATGCTACCTGCCCGCCGAGGAGGTCGACGAAAGAAGCGGTATCGCTTTCTGAATAGCGTCGCCGGTAGACGCTGGACGCAAGCGTGTGGGACCGGCTCCAGTCACGCATCACGAATCACGCTACGACTGCGCCGCCGCCGGTTCCGGCTCGGGCGGCTCGGGGACGCGCGCGCCGTCGCCGCTGTAGCCGTCGCCGCCCGGGCCGCCGAAGACCTCGTCGGCGAGGTGGTAGTCGTACGGGCCGCGCGTGACCAGTGGCGTGTGGTGGAAGTTGTGCGGGTCCGGCGGGCTGGTCGTGTTGGTCCATTCGAGCGTGGCGGCCGCCCAGGGGTTGGCCGGCGCCTTCGGCCCCTTCCAGATCGACCAGATCGCGTTGCCGAGGATCGAGAAGAGCCCCAGCGCCAGAATCCATGACCCTACCGTCGAGACCTGGTGGAGCGTCTCGTAGCCGGCCGGGTAGTCGTAGTAGCGACGCGGCATCCCCTGGCTGCCCAGGATGAATTGCACGAAGAAGGCCACGTTGAACCCGATAAAGATGAGCGCCGCGCCGATTTTCCCGGTCAGCTCGTGGTACATCTTCCCCGTCATCTTCGGCCACCAGTAGTGCATCCCGCCCAGCAGCGCGATCATCATGCCGCCCATCATGACGTAGTGGAAGTGCGCCACGACGAAGTAGGTGTCGTGCAGGTGCACGTCCACCGACAGGACGCCGACCATGATGCCGGTGAGCCCGCCGATGGTGAACAGGAAGAGGAACGACATGGCGTAGAGCATCGGCGTCTGAAGCCAGACGGAGCCTTTGTACATCGTGGCGACCCAGTTGAAGATCTTGATGCCCGACGGGATGCCGATCAGGTAGGTGATCAGCGAGAAGATGATCGAGGCGACGGCGCTCTGCCCGCTGACGAACATGTGGTGCCCCCACACCATGAAGCCCAGCAGCGCAATCGCCACCGACGAAAGCGCAATCGCCCGGTAGCCGAAGACGCGCTGGCGGCTGAACGTGCCCATCAGCTCGCTCATGATCCCGAAGCCCGGCAAGATCATGATGTAGACCGCCGGATGGGAGTAGAACCAGAAGAAGTGCTGAAACAAAATCGGGTCGCCGCCGAGGGCCGGGTCGAAGATGCCCACCCCGAAGATGCGCTCGGTGAAGAGCAGCACCATCGTGATCCCGAGCACGGGCGTGGCGAGCACCTGCACGAGGCTGGTGGCGTACATGCCCCAGACGAACAGCGGCAGCCGGTTCCACGTCAGCCCCGGCGCGCGCATCTTGTGGATGGTGACGATGAAGTTGAGCCCCGTAAAGATCGAGGCGAAGCCCAGGACGAAAATCGCCGTCGTCATGAACATGACCGGAGCCCCGCCGGCGGTCGTGCTCGAGTCGGAGGCGGAGTAGGGCGTGTAGAACGTCCAGCCGGTGTCGATCTGCCCCACGATCAGCGCGCCGATCACGAGAAAGGCGCCGATCATGTAGACGTACCAGCTGGCCAGGTTGAGACGCGGGAAGGCCACGTCCTTGGCCCCGAGCTGCATGGGCAAGACGAGGTTGCCGAGGATGCCCGGCGTCGCCGGCACGAGGAACAGAAAGATCATCATCACCCCGTGCATGGTGAAGGCCTGGTTGTACAGGTCGGCCCCCATGATCGTCTCCCCGGTCGTAAATAGCTCCATGCGCACTGCCAGCGCCAGGAGGCCGGCGACCAGGAAGACCACCGACAGCGAGACCGCGTACAGCACCGCGATGCGCTTGTGGTCCACCGTCGTGAGCCACGACATGATGCCCTCCTCGTGATTGAGGTAGTTGTGCTCGGCCTCGTGGCCGGGCGGCAGGTCGCCTTCCTGCTGTTGCGCGCGTCGCTCGTCGCGGCCAGGCGGCGTGCCTTCGGCGGGGCGGGGTTCTTTTTTCGTGGGCGTGGCCATGGTGCTGGGAGGGCTGTGAGAGGTACCTCTTTTCTGATGCTTTTGCGCTTTCGAAGCGCGTTGCGTATTACGTGAGGCGTGAAATTGCCTGCCTGCGAATGCTCAGAAGAGAATCGAGGCGTCGCTTTTTCTGCATTGCTTTTCCGGTAGAGTAGAAACACAGCCCCCGTGCCCAGGCTTCCTCACGAAACACACATCACGTTTCACCCACCTACTCCGCCGCGCCGACGCCGCTGCTGCCGGACGAGGACTCGGTGAGCGTCTTGTCGCTCTGCGTTTTCATAAACTCGATCAGCGAGGTAAGCTGCCGCTCGGAGAGCGACCCGTAGTTGGAGGGCATGTTCGAGCCGTAGCCGGCGACGATCTTCTCGTAGGGCGCAACGATGGACTCGCGCAGGTAGTTCTCGTCCACCGTCACGGTCTGGCCGCTCGACATCTCGTGACCGGTCGTGCCGTAGAGGCCCTGCCAGGTCGGCCCCACGTTCGAGGAGCCGTCGAGCGAGTGGCAGGCGTTGCAGCCCTGGCGTTCATAGAGGACCTTGCCGTACTCCGCCGGCGGGAGGTCCGCCACGCCGCCGCCGGTCTGGAGCCACTCCTGGAAGTCCTGCTGGTCGTGCACGACGACCTTGGCGTCCATCGCGGAGTGTTGCGTGCCGCAGTACTCGGTGCAGAACGCCTTGTACGTGCCCGTCTCGGTCGCCTCGAACCACAGGTACGAGTAGCGGTCCGGCAGCACGTCGTGCTTCACGCGAAAGGCCGGCACGAAGAAGCTGTGGAGCACGTCGGTGCTGCTCATCTTCAGGCGCACCGGGCGGCCCGCCGGCACGTGCAACTCATTGGTGATCGACGTGCCGTTCGGGTAGGTAAAGTTCCAGTTCCACTGCTCCCCCTGCACGTTGATCTCGTAAGCGTTGGGCGGGGCCGTCCCGATCTTGATGAACGACTGAAAGCCCCACGTGAAGACCACCAGCACCAGAATCGTCGGAATCACGATCCAGGAGATCTCGATGAGCTTGTTCTCCTTGACCGGAGCGGGCCGCTCGGAGGGGTGCTGCCGGCGGTACTTGTAGGCGAAGTAGAGCATCGCCCCCATCACGCCCACGAAGAGCACGATGCTCGTCCAGTAGACGAAGTAAAAGAGGGCGTCGATCTCCGGGGCCAGCGTCGAGGCCTGCTCCGGGAGCCAAACGGTTGCGTCGTCCATGTCGTCGTCGGTACTGCCGTAGGGAAGGAGTTACTACTGCGTTTTACTTCGGAAGGCGCTTTCTACGACCGCCCAGAAAAGCATTCGAACGTCGACACGTTCTACGCACCACGTTTCAGCGCCTCCTCCCAAGACGCCCCCCAGTCGCTACTACTCCCGTCGCCCTCCCTCGTTCTGTCGGTTGTTTTCCCGCCGCCAAAATACGGCGAGGCCCACCCCGAGAAGCACTGCAAAAAGCAAACTTCCCAGCCGCATGATGTTGAAAGCGTCGGCAACGTAGGAGTTCGACTTCGGGTCGTACTGAAAGCAGCGCGACACGACCTGGTCAAGCACGCTGCCGACCTGTCCGTTGGAGGCTTCGACGAGCGCCTTGCGCGTATCGCCGGCGCTGGGGTTGACTCCGCCGAGGTAGCGCGTGACCTCTCCCTCGCCGCTGAGAAAGATTACCGTCGAGGGATGCGCGAACTGCTTTTTGCGCTCGATCCAGTTGAAGTTGAAGCCCACTGCCTGCGTAAGACGCTGAATGCTCTCTTCCGACCCGGTGAGGAAGTGCCATCCGTCCGCCGCGTCGGGCTTGCCGAGGTTGCCGAGCGCGGTCTTCTTTTCCTTGCGCGCGATTTTCGGGCCTTCCCGTTTGTTGAAGCTGACGGTGAGCACCTCGAACTGCCCCCCCGGCGTCCACTCCATATCGGAGAGCGTGCGCGTCAGCCCCTTCAGCATCAGGTTGCAGAGCATCGGGCACTGGTGGTAGACGAGGTTGAGGACCACCGGGCGCTCCCCGTCGAAGTAGCGCCCGAGCTGCACCTGCTTTCCCGCCGCGTTGCGAAAGGTAAGGTCCTGCGGAATCGACGCGCCGAGCTTCTGCTCCAGCTCCACGCCGTCGAACTCCTCGATCTGCTGCCCGCTGCGCTGCGCGTGAGCGGCGGGCACTCTCAGTGCGACGGCGACCAGCAACGCGACGCCGAGCCCCCCGGCCAGGACGCCCCGGAGGCTTCCCGCAGCCACCATCGAAGCAACGTCAAGCGGTCGTCGCATCATCGCTCGGCCCTCCTGTTGGCTGTAGAGAAGAAAAACTGCGTCAGGAAAGCGGCCTTCCCGTTTCGCCCCTCGTTGCCACGTTGTGCTACGCAGGCGCGGGCGTCGGGGTCGGTGTGCAAAGCGTTTTTCTACGAAAGTTTTCTGGTCGGACGCAATCGATGCGGTCTATTGTCATCACGCGATACGCATCACGCGATACGCATCACGCGATACGCATCACGCTACCGCCGGGCGCTCGAATCCGACGCAGGCGCATCGGGAGCGGGCGCATCGCCGGGCACGACGACCTTCAGCCCCCGCCGACCCCCGGCAGGGAACGTGGCCGACGCTCCGCTCGCCGCGGCTGCCGCGTACTCGTCGCGGAGCGTCAGGCGCATGGCGCGGTCGAGCGGGATGCGATAGGCTCCCCCGCCGTCTTCGATGGGGCCGTACGTGCTCAACTTCGCGAAGGCGTCG
>PXTR01000143.1:0-2876 GCA_003023245.1 Bacteroidetes bacterium QS_8_68_15
CGCTCGATCAGCGCCTCGATCTGCCCGAGGCCCTCTTGCCAGAACGACGGGTCGGTCAGATCGGCGCCGAGGGGAGCGACCAGCTCGTGCGGCCAGTCCGATCCGCCGGCGCGGAGCAGATCGAGGTAGCGCTCGCTGAAGCCGTTTCCTTCCGCCTCGTAGCGTGCGTAGAGCGCCAGCACCAGCAGCTCGCCGAAGGCGTAGGCGTAGACGTAGCCGGGCGTGTGCAAAAAGTGCGGAATGTAGCTCCACCACCGCCGGTAGTGCTCGCCCAGCGTCACGCTGCCGGCGAACATCGCTTGCTGCGTTTCCATCCACAGTTCGCCGAAGCGCTCCGGCGAGAGTTCGCCCTCGGTGCGACGCGCGGTGTGGATGCGGTCCTCGAAGCGGTTCATCGCCGTCTGCCGAAAGACTGTCGCCAGCGTGTCATCGATCTTGCTGACCAGGAGCTTGAGGCGGCTCTGCGGGTCCTGCTGCTGCGCGAGGAGGCGCTGAAAGACGAGCATTTCGCCGAACACCGACGCCGTCTCGGCGGTCGTCAGCGGGGTGGAGGCCTGGAGGACGCCCTGCTCGCGGGAAAGGGTCTGGTGCACGCCGTGGCCCAGCTCGTGGGCGAGCGTCTGCACGTCGCGCGGCTTGCCGGTGTAGTTGAGCAGAACGTACGGATGCGCGCTCGGCACGGCCCCGTGGCTGAAGGCCCCGCCGCGCTTGCCGGCCTGCGGCGGCGCGTCGATCCACGATTCCTCGAAAAAGCGGCTCGCCACGTCGCGCATCTGCGCGTGAAAGTCGCCGTATGCATCGAGCACCATCCTTCGCGCATCGCTCCAATCGTACTGCGCCTCCATCTCTCCGACCGGCGCGTAGCGGTCGTAATCCATCAGTTCGTCGAGGCCCAGCAGCTCGCGCTTGAGGCGGTAAAAGCGCGCCACCAGGTCGTAGCGGTCAGTCACGGCGTCGATGAGCGCCTCGACGGTGTCGGCGTCGACCTCGTTGGCGAGGTGGCGGCTTTCGAGCCAGTGGTCGTAGCCGCGCAGGCGGTCGCTCGACGCCTTGTCGGCGAGGACGGTGTTGAAGACGTAGGTCAGCTCGCGCTCGCGGTCTTCGAGGCCCTCGGTCACCGCCATCGCGGCGCGGCGGCGCAGGTCGCGGTCCGGCTCGTAGAGCTTTTTGAGGACTTCCGGCCGCGTCAGCTCTTCGTCGTCGAGCTCGAACCGGGCGGCGCCCATCGTCTCGTCGAAGAATCGCGTCCACGCACTGCGGCCGGTGACGTTTTTCTCGGAGAGCACCTGCTCCTCCGGTTCGCTGAGGACGTGCTCTTTCTGCAGGCGCTCGGTTTCGAGGTAGTGACGGTAGCCGGAGAGCGCGTCCGCCTCGATGAAGGCGTCCGCCTGCTCGTCGGAGAGGCGCGCCAATTCGACCTCCAGAAACAGAAGCTGCTGCTGAATCTGCGTCGCCTGCTCCTTGACGTTCTGCAAGAGCGCGCCGCGCTCGGGGTCGTTCGTATCGGTGCTCCAGTTCAGGAAGGCGTAGGTGGAGGCGCGCCCCAGGCGGTCCTGCACGGCCTCGTAGCGCGACAGCGCCTCAGCGAGCTGCTCGGGAGCGCATTCGGCGATGCGGGAACGGTAGCGCTCGGCGAAGGCGGCGGCCTCCTCCTCGGCGGTGGCGAGGTCGTCTTCCAGCGCGTCGGGGTCTTCGTACAGATCGGTGAGCGTCCAGCGTACATTTTCGGCACCGGCGGCAGCGGCCTCGGGGGGTGCGGCTTCCATGCGGGCAGTCGGCATTCACAGGGAAAAGAGCGCGGCGAGCGTTTCTACCGCAGGCGGGGCGTTTTGTTGGGGGTTCGCTGGTTGATTCGCTGGTTGAGTGGTTTCGTAGTTTTCTGGTTTGTTGGGTTTCCGTTTTGGCACGACTCTTCCTCAAGCGAACTTTTTTCGTCCAAAACGTTTGATTCTCCCTTCCGAACACCCGCACTCCCACACCCCCGCACTCCCATGCCCCAAGACGGCCCGTTTCACGCGCTCGCCTCCGAAGACGACCTGCAAGACGCCCTCCGCCGCTCCGACGACGAGCCGGTCGTGCTCTACAAGCATTCCAGCACGTGCCCGATCAGTGCGCAGGCGCAGGACGAGATGAAGTCGCTGCTTTCCGACAGCAGTTCGCCGCCGGTCTACGAGTTGGTCGTGCAGGACTCGCGCAACGTGTCCGACCGTATCGCCGAGCACTTTTCGATCCAGCACGAGACGCCGCAAGCCATCGTCGTCTCCGACGGCGAGCCGGTCTTCAACGCCTCCCACCACGACGTGACGGCCGCGAGCGTGAGCCAGGCGGCGGCGTGACTGCGCCCTTGTCGCGCCTGGTTTCGTTTTGCTCAATCTTCGCCCTGCCTATGTCTCGCCGCTCGCCTCGCGCCGTCGTGTTGCTCGCCGTGCTCTCGCTTCTTCTCGTTGGCGGCGGCGGATGCGGGAGCGAGTCGCGCGGCGGCGGCTCTACGGACTCGACGCGCGCCGCCGGCCCTGCGACGAAGACGACGACGGCGGAAGCGCCTCCCGACTCGTCTCTGGTGAGCGTCTCGGAGTTCGACCTCGACGACTACGAAGGCCAGGTGGTACTGCTGAACTTCTGGGCCACCTGGTGCGCCCCCTGCCGCGCGGAGATGCCCGACCTGGTGGACCTCCAGGACGACCTGCGCTCCGAGGGGCTTCGGATCGTCGGCGTGGCGATGGACCAGTCCGGCAAAGAGGACGTCGTCCCGTACCTGAAGCAGCAGCCGGTCAACTATCCCATCGTCACCGACCCGAAGGCGACCATCGGAGAGCGCTACGGCGGAATCCCCGCGCTGCCGACGACGTTGCTCATCGGGCCGGACGGCGAGGTAC
>PXTR01000143.1:2994-8587 GCA_003023245.1 Bacteroidetes bacterium QS_8_68_15
AGATCCGCCCCAGGAGCACTTGCTTCGCGGCGCCGCATCAAGTGCGGGATGACACGCTGGTTTGATTGGTTTTCGCCATACCTCACAACTTGGGTTACGCTACTTCTCTTCTACTTCTTCCCCCTCGGTCTCGCCATTTTCGCGGCGGCTCTCCTCTCGCTCGATCATGAAATCCTCGATGCTGCCGACGACGATCTTGGTTTCGTCGTCGACTTCCACATCCTGAACGTCGCCGGCGCGGATCAGCTTCTTGATCTTTTTGCGGTCGATCTGGCGGAGGATGCGTCGCGCCTCGGTCCGGCTAACGGTATCCTCGCGGTAATCGGCGGCGAAGCCTTCCAGAAAGTCGAGCGTACTTTCCGAAAGATCGATCACGCGCACCTCCCGGTTGGACTCGTCGAGCACCCAGCGCAGGTCGGCGTCGATGAGATGCCGGTCGATCCAGTGCACGATCGTCTGGCGTGAGAGGCGCACCTGCTCCGACAACTCACGGAGCGGCATCGAAAGCGTCCCGTCCGAGGTCGCAGGCGAAGAAGAAGCCACGGAGAAAAAAGTCTGTGTCAATGTTTACAGCGCGGACTTTTTTGCGACGAGAAAAGCCCTGTTTTGTTCCTGCCCGCAAGGCGGTTGGCCATTACCGCCGGTTCTTCTCTCGCTCTTTCTTTCAGGCTCCCGCTCCCGATGCCGACCGATGCTTCCGCCGACCGCGCCGACTGGAACCGTCGCCTCGCCCCCGCCGACGCGTCGACCGACGACGTGCACATCCTCGACGTGGAGGCGGCCAGCGAACGGATCAGCCGCCACCCCGCGCTCGGGCGCTGGCTCCGCGACGCCGCGTTCGACGCGGTGGAAGGCCTGCACGACGGCGCCGCGGCCGCGCAGGCGCAGGCCCACGGACGCATGGAGCGTGACCTGAAGGAGCAGTTTCCCGCACTCGCCGAAGCGGTGCGCGCGGCGACCGGCGGCTGCGGACGGCCGGCGCTTCAGTGGCGTCCGCTCCAGCCCCGCTATTCGCGGGTGTACCTTACCTTCGAGGGCGACCACGAGCCCGACGTGTTCTGCGCGCTCCGGCAGCCGGCGCTCTCGGCCGTGCGGCATGCGCTCCAGGCCGTCGCCGAGGCGCTGCCGAAGGGCGCTCCGTTTGCGGGCCGCCCCAACACGGCGACCGGCCTGTTCGAATACGACGGCCGCTGCCTCGGCGTGCGCTACCGCGAGCACGCAAGCGAAGACGGCGGCTCCGGCGCAGCCTCTCTCCGCCGCGGCGTGGTGCTGCTCCCCCGCGAGGGCGATCCCACCGACGAGCACCCCGAGGGCGAAGCCGCACGCGGCGTGGTCGCCTACTTCGCCCCGCAGGAGCGCGAACGGTGGTATGAACGGTAGACGGCGGGGGTGTGCGGGCGTTCGCCGGCGGACTGAAGACCGTTCAACCTCCAACTTTTAATCTTCAACTCGAAGCTCGTCTTCGCCTTCGACGATCCAGCGCGTCTCCGCGTCGCCTTCTCCGAAAATGAGGCGCCCCCCCGGTTCCAGAAACTCGCTCAAGAGGCGCGCGATCAGTTCCGGCTGCGGGTCGGGAAGCGCGTCGGCGACGGGGTCGAGCGCGCCGCCGGCGGTGATACGGAAGAAGCCCAGCGCGAACGGGAGCGGCCCTTCGGTGCCGGCCTCGCCGCTGAGCCGGCGGTACACCTCTGATCGGCGGCGCAGGTAGTCAGCCACCTCCGGGGTGTATCGCAGCTGGTCCCACGTGGAGAGGCGCTGGAGGCTGCGCCGCCGGTACAGCCGGTCGATGATCTGGGACAGTTCCTTGCGGCCGCCGTCGCGCACCTGCGCCGCCTCGACGCGCACGGGAACGTCTTCGTCTGCACCATCGGAACCGGAGAAGCGTTCGAATGCGTGTTTCGACACAGCATCGTGGCAAATCGGGCGGAAACGACTTCGCACGGCGAAAATAAGAGGCGGTGCGATTTCTCATCAATCTCCCCTTTCCCCTTTTTGCCCATGTCCGTACGCACCGCCGACGCCACCTGGAACGGTGATCTTTCCGACGGCGCCGGCTCGATGCAAACCGAGAGCGGCGCCTACGACGGCGATTTCTCCTTCGAGTCGCGCTTCGAAGACACCGACGGCACCAACCCCGAAGAGTTGATCGCCGCCGCCCACGCCGGGTGCTACTCGATGGCTCTCTCCAACATCCTCGCCGACGCGGGGTACTCGCCTGAGCGCGTGCACACCACCGCGAAGGTGCATCTCGAAATGATCGACGACGCCCCGACGATCACGCGCATCGACCTGGAGACCGAAGGCGACGTGCCGAGCCTCGACGAGCACGAATTTCAGGAGCACGCCACCACGGCCAAGAACAACTGCCCCGTCTCGAAGCTCGTGCAAGGCGCTGACGTCTCACTCAACGCGCACTTGGCGTCGTGACACGTACCCCATGCGATGCGACACCGAAACGCGGCCGTCGCCGAAGCGCCCCAGTCCTTTCAGCTGGGGCGTTTTTTGTTGGAATGGCGGTTTAAGCAGGTCAGCGAAGCTACGTTTGCTGACCGACGGTGGACGGCGGACGTTCAGGCCGCGAACGTCGTCTTTCGCCTTTTGGGGCGCCCCGCAGAGGGCATGACCTTTGGCTTCCACAGGGCCCCGCGCTGCGTCTCTACGGTTTGCTGACGGACGCTTCGGCCGCTTCGAAGCGCAGCGGCTCGGGACCCCCCCCTCACTCCCGCGCCGCGAGCGCAGGCGAGCAAGTACTCTCGGGGTGCACCCTCGCACGGCCTTTCCGGCCGCGCGTGCGGCGGATGAACCAGCGGCCCAGCGGCGGAATCCAGCGGAAGGCGCGCACTTGCGTTCGTAGGCGCTTCGGAACGCCTCTGCGGAGTGCCGTCCCTCCAGAAAGGCCCCCGCCGGCTCTACCGCCAGCTCCGCTGCGCGCATTGCCATCGCCATGCCGTCGCCACAGAGCGGGGCGATCATGCCCGCCGTGTCGCCGACCATGCACACCCCGCCCCCGGCGAAAGCGCCTTTCGTCTGCAGCGTCACCTGGCTGGTCGCCTCGAAGTCGCCGCTCGTGCGCTTCATCGCGTTCATGCGCTCCGCCAGCGCCGGGTTTTGCGCAAGCGCCTCGTCAGCCATCGCCTCGGGCGTGCCGCCGGCGTCCTTCAACAGCGAGGTGCGCGCGATCCAGCAGGCGTTGACCGCGCCCGTCTCGATACGCGCGAGACCGCAGTAGCCGCCGGGAAAGGTGTGCACCTCGATGGCGCCGTCCGGGAGCGCCTCGGCGGAGCGCGTGGCCTGGTAGTGCGCCTTGAACGCCACCAGCGGGGCGTCTTCGTCGAGAAACGGACGCTCCAGCGTGCGGTCGAGCACGCCGCGCCGCCCGTACGCGCCAAAGACGAGCCGCCCGGCGAAGCGCTCGCCTGCGCCCGTCTTCACCGAAAAGCCGTCGCCGAGCGTGCCCTCCACGGCGCGCGCCTTCGTCCCGTCGCGGGCGTCGGCCCCAGCGCGGCGGGCGTTTTCGAACAGGAGCGTGTCGAGGCGGCGGCGGCTCAGGCCCAGCGCCGTACCGGGCAGCGCGCTCTCGAACGAGGCTCCGCCGGCGGAGGTGATGCGCGCCCGGCGGATCGGGTGCGCGCCGGCGGAACGCACCTCCTCCAGCACGCCCAGCGTGCGCAGCGAGCTCGTCACTTCCGGCGAGAGAAACTCCCCGCACAGCTTATCGGCCGGTAGGCGGCGCTTTTCGAGCAGGAGCACCGAGCGGCCCGCCCGCGCCAGGTGCGCCGCCAGGGTCGACCCGGCCAGCCCGCCTCCGATGATAATCGCGTCGTACATGGGTTGGTGGAAGGTTGAAAGTGGAGGAGAGAAGGGTGGAACGTCGGTCGTTGCGAGAAGGAACCCTTAAACCTGAAACGTTCGGCCCGCAACCGTCGACACGACCCAGCGGAAGGCCCAGCGCCAGCGGATCTGCGCGTGCGGGAGGCCGGCGCGCTCGGCGAGAGCGCGCAGCTCGGAGCGCCGGTAGCCGCGCCGCACCGACAGCGGGGCGTCGTGTGCGAACATCGCCGAGGTGCCGGGGCGCGCCTTCGCCAGGGCTTTGACGCCGAGGTAGGCCGCCGGGTGGCGGTGCAGGTCGCTCACGACGAGGCCGCGCCGCGACACGCGGTGCATCTCGCGGAGGAGATCGGCGGCGCGGGGCGCGTCGAAGTGGTGCATCACGAGCAGCGCTGTCGCTGCGTCGAAGTGAGCGTCGGGAACAGCGAGGGCGAGGGCGTCGCCTTCTTCCACCTGCACGCGGGCGCGCAGGTAGTCGGGCAGGCGGCGGTCCAGCGTGCGGCGCGCGCGATGGACGGCGTGCAGATTGGCGTCGAGCGCGGTGACGCGAAGCGGCGCGCCCTGCCGGTCGCTCCAGCGGACGAGGCGCGCGGCCAGGTCGCCCCCGCCGGCGCCCAGATCTACGATCCGCAGCGGCTCGGAGCGCCCCCGGTGCCTCTTTACCAGCGGACGCAGCGCCGCCCGCACCGAGGCGTAGCCGCCCAGCCAGCGGTTGGCCCAGTGCAGGTCGTCGAGCGCCCCGGCCAGCGCCGCGCCCTCCGCCTGATCGAAATCGTCCATGCGCTCTCGCCGGCGCGGGGCGCGGTGTTCGAGAAAGGCCACGGGTGGAGGGCGTGAAAACTACATTTAGGCGGAAGAATTGGACCGACAGTCGGTCACGAGGGTCCACCGCGTGTGGAGATTCGATGAGGTTTTCTCATTTTGATCAGTCATAATGCTTGGATAATACCTTTTTCTTGCGCCTTCCCCGCTCCGCTTCGTAGTCTTGCGAACAGCGCGGCAGCCCGTCCGGTCCTCTCCGCGCGTTTGCTCTTTCTCTCTCTGCTTCCCCTGCTCCGCTCATGACTCGACGCGCCACCCCCTTTACGCTTCTCACCGCTTTGCTGCTGTTCTTCGCCGCCGCGCCCGCACAGGCGCAAGTCGCCTTTCAGGGCTTCGAAGAGTCGAGCGCCGACGACTGGAGTTACACCCCCGATTACAACTTCGACAACGGCCGAGCTCCGGTTATTTCGACGCCAACAGCGGCACGCAGTTCTGGGGCATCAACGACCTCGACGACGAAGGCGACAACGGCACCAGCGGCGAAGCCGATCTCACCTTCGAGCAGATCGATGTCTCCGGTCTCACGGGCGTTCAGATTTCGTTCTTCTACCGAGCGGACGGCTTCGACAGCGGTGACGAGTTGAGTCACGAGGCCTTTTTCGACGGAGGAAGCCAGGGCGTAGTGACCGACACCGAAAACGCCACGTCCGACGGCTGGGAACAGGTCAAGATTGACGTGCCCGATGCGGTCGAAACAGTCAGTCTGGTGCTCACGGCTGACCAGAACGGCACCAGCGACTTTGCCGGCTGGGACGACGTGCAAGTCGCCAGCGGCACCGAGAGCCAGCCGACCGTGCAGTTCACCAGTACCGGCGCGACGGTTAGCGAAGGCGACGGCTCCGCTCCGGTGGAGGTCTCGATCTCCAACCCCGACGACAGCGAGTCGAGCGTGGAGGTGGAGTTCGACAGCGGCAGCGACAGCGACGCCTCCTCCAGCGACATC
>PXTR01000144.1 GCA_003023245.1 Bacteroidetes bacterium QS_8_68_15
AGCGTTTGCTGAACGAGCGTTTGCTGAACGAGCGTTTGCTGAACGAGCGTTTGCTGAACGAGCGTTTGCTGAACGAGCCGCTCCCGCCCCCCGCACTCCCACACTCCCGCACCCACAAGCATGGCCGATTTCGACGACTCGCTTCCGCCCGGCGCGTTCCCGCAGCAGCAGCAGGCCGCCGCCGACGCCGAAGACGAGCAGCTCAACCTCGAAATGGACGAGGACACCGCCGAGGGCACCTACGCCAACCTCGTCATGATCGCGCACTCGCCCGAGGAGTTCATCCTCGACTTCATCCGCATGGTGCCCGGTGTGCAGAAGGCGCGCGTCAAGAGCCGCATCATCGTGACGCCTCAGCACGCGGTGCGTCTGATGAACGCCCTCGCCGAGAACGTCGAACGCTACGAGCAGGCCCACGGCCCGATCCGCGAGTCGGGCGAAGACGGCGGCGGGGGCGGGTTCCAGGGCGGGAGCGGCGAGGGCGGCGGCGGCCTTCCGCCGATGGGCTTCGGCGGCGGCGCGGAGGCGTGAGGGTTGAGGGCGTGGGAGTGCGGGGGTTTGGGCGTGTTCATCTGAAGGCGCGCAGTAAGAAGACGAGCGCTCCCTCCAGTTGCGTACGCATACTGTTCTTGCTGTTTTACCCGCGCCGGTTTTAGCGTCGGCGCTTCGGGCTGAGACCCCCCACACACCCGCACCCCCGACCTCCCGCACTCACTTTCGTGCTCGCCACAGCATCACCAGCGCCACGACGGCGAAGGCCGCATGCGGCAGCCAGGCGGTCATCACCGGCGAGAGGTCGCCGGCGTAGCCGAAGGGCTCGGTGAGCTTCTGGAGCGCCAGGTATACGAAGGCGACCAGCAGGCCCAGCGCGACGCGGGTCGTCTGCCCGCCGCGCCGCCGCCGCGCCGCCAGCGGCACGCTGATCAGAAGCAGGATCAGGTTGGCCAGCGGGTAGCTGTACTTGGCGTGGTAGGCCACCAGCGGGCGTCCCATCTCGCCCGCGCCGGTGCGCTGCAGGGCTGCCACGTAGTCTTTCGCCTCGGTGATCGTCATGGCCTTCACGTCGCGCCCAGTGCGCGCGAAGTTGCGCGGGTAGATCTGGAGCGTCGTGTCGATCGTTTCGACGTGGCGTACCTGCATCGCGGTTGCGCCCGCCGAGTCGTCCGCCGGCGCCCGGGCCGGGAACGAGCGCTGCGTAACGTCTTCGAGGCGCCAGACGCCCAGCGAGTCGACCCACGCCATATTCTGCGCGTCGGTGCGCGCGACGAGCCGTTGCTCGTCCGAAAAGCGCTGAATGGAGACGCGGTGGGCCGTCCGGTCGTCCTCGTCGTAGTAGCCGACGGTGACGATCTGGCCGGGGCGGTTTTGCTGGTGCACGTCGGAGACGTCGGTACGCTCCTGCCCGCCGAGGTACTCGCTCTCGAAGGCCAGGACCGCGCGGTTGGCGTGCGGCACGACCCAGCCGTTGAAGTAGAACATGCCGCCGGTGAGCAGCACGCCCAGCACGAGGTGCGGCACCATCAGGCGGTAGAGCGAGACGCCGCTGGTTTGCAGGGCCGCCAGCTCGAGGTTCTGCGCGAGCTTGCCGGTGATGTAGACGCTCGACAGAAAGAGCGCCAGCGGCGAGATGAGGCGCACGATTTCGGGCACGTAGTTTGGGTAGTACGTGCCGAAGACCTGCGCGGCGGTGGCGCCCTGATCGGCGAAGTCGTCGCTGTACTCCACGTAGTGCAGCACCACGAAAAAGAGAACCAGCGCCCCGACGAAAAAGAGAAACCCGCCCAGCAGGCGAGCGGCCACGTGCAGGTTGAAGCGGGAGGGGCGCATGGCGGTTGGGTCTTGGATTTTGGGGCTCGGTTTTTGGCCTTCGACTTTCGGGTATGAGGTTGAGAGATTCGCCTGGAAGAAAATCCCTAAAGACCGAGACCCCAAGAACAAAGTCCAGAGAGCAAAGTAGGCAAAATGCACCCAGCGAAGACGTACCCTTTCTCCCCCTGACCGTTCACCCAGCCGGAAATGAAACTCCACGAATACCAGGCCAAAGACCTTCTTCAAAAACACGGCGTCGCCGTCCAGCCCGGTCGCGTAGCCCGTACGCCCGACGAGGCCGAGGACGTCGCGCGCGAGCTGGCCGACGACGGCGCGACGCTCTTCGTCGTCAAGGCGCAGATTCACGCCGGCGGGCGCGGCAAAGGCGGGGGCGTGAAGCTGGCCGAGACGGTCGAGGAGGCGCGCGCCTATGCCGAGGAGATTCTGGGGATGCAACTCGTGACGCACCAGACCGGCCCGGAGGGGCAAGCGGTGCGCTCGGTGCTCGTCGCCGCCGGGGCCGACATCGAAAAGGAATACTACCTCGGCGTTACGCTCGACCGGCAGACGAGCCGGCAGGTCGTCATGGCCTCCGCGGAGGGCGGCGTCGAGATCGAAACCGTCGCCGAGGAATCCCCCGAAAAAATCTTGCGCGAGCCGGTGGACCCGTCCATCGGGCTTCAGCCGTTTCAGGCGCGGCGCATCGCGTTCGGGCTCGGCTTCGAGGGCGACCAGGTGAAGCAGGCCGCGACGTTCGTCATGGCGCTCTACGAGGCCTACGACGCCACCGACAGCTCCCTGGCCGAGATCAACCCGCTCGTTTTGACGGAGCAGGGCGACGTCGTCGCCGTCGATGCCAAGATCAACCTCGACGACAACGCGCTCTTTCGCCACGACGACCTCGCGGAGCTGCGCGACATTCATGAGGAAGACTCCACCGAGGTCGAAGCCTCCGAGCACGGCCTCAGCTACATCTCCCTCGACGGCAACGTCGGCTGCATGGTCAACGGCGCGGGGCTGGCGATGGCGACGATGGACATCATCAAGCTCGCGGGCGGGGAGCCGGCCAACTTTCTCGACGTGGGCGGCTCCGCATCGGCCGAGACGGTCGAGGCGGGCTTCCGCATCATCCTCGATGACGAAAACGTCGAGGCGATCCTCGTCAACATCTTCGGCGGGATCGTGCGGTGCGACCGCGTGGCCAACGGCGTGATCGAGGCGGCCCAAAACGTCGGCATCGACGTGCCGCTGATCGTGCGCCTCCAGGGGACCAACGCCGAGGAAGGGCAGCAGCTGCTCGACGAGAGCGACCTCGACATCGAGACAGCCGTCCTGCTCAAGGAAGCTGCCGACAAAGTCACGCAAGCCCTCGGCGTGACGGTTGAAAGTTAAAAGTGGAATGTTGAAGGTTTTTCGTCTGCGGGTGAGAACCCTTCAACATCACCCTTCCCACTTGCAACCAGAACCTACGCCGACACACGCTCGCGGGCGGAGGACAGCCGGTCTTCGGGCGCATCGTCGAGCGTCTGCAAGTGCGGCACGACGCCTTTTACGCCCGCCATCTGGCGGATGAACGACACCAGCAGCTCGCGGTCGAGATCGTGACGCACGGTACCGTAGACGGTCACGACGCCGTTCTGGGCGTAGAAGTGAAGCCCTTGCACGTCGGCGATTTCGAGGTCCTGCTCGAAGGTATCGCGAAAGCGGCGCGCCAGCGCGCGGTCTTTGAGCGTCTGCCGGTCGTCGGGGGCGCGGCGCAAGCGGTCACTCAGGCCGGCGAAGGGGCGACCCAGGTGAGCGACCCGGTGCTTCATGCGGCGCGAAAACGTGCGTAGCGCGTCAGCGATCATGCGCAAGGGGGCGGGGCCGACCCGGCCGATGGCGAAGGAAAACCGTGCGAAAGAAGGCTCGAGAGCAAAATCGCGTTCGCTCTTTCAAGAGACTGGCTGTTATATCGCGGGGGCGGAGCGCAGTTTCCCCGGACGACGGCGCAAATGTTAATCCCGTGACACGCGGCGGCGAAGGGGGCGTGAAACGTGACCCGTGAAACGTGTTGCGTATTTCGTAACCCAAGTTGTGAGGTATGGCGAAAACCAATCAAACCAGCGTGTCATCCCGCACTTGATGCGGCGCCGCCCGCGAGGGGGCAAGTGCTCCTGGGGGGTCCGGAATGACACATTTTCTGATAGGTCACAACTTGGGTTAAGTATGAGCGCGCCAGAACACCGATCCGAAGCTAAACGCTACGCTGTTGTGCAACACGCAATACGCAACACGCAACGGGCTACCGTTGCTGCGTTGCCTGGCGCGCCACCCCGCGCAGCGCCCCGGTAAAGCGGCCTTTGACGTCGGAGTTCGGGAGGCGCAGGTTCAGCAGGTCGCGCAGCACGCCGCTCTTGACGTGGAGGTTGAACCTGTAGGACTGGCGTGGCCCGATGGGCGTCCACGTGAACGACATCTGCCAGCACTGAAAGTCGCGTGTGATGTCGAGGCGCGGGGGAACCAGCTCGCCGGCGTTGAAGTCGTAGCCCCCCACCCCCGAGACGCGCCACTTCGGGGTGACGTTGAAGCTGAAGTCGCTGTTGAGAATGAAGTTGCCCTGCTCGAACTCTCCCTCGTTGCGAAAGGCGTAGGAGAGATCCAGCGAAAGCTCCCAGGGAATCGCAAAATTGGCGTACGGCCTGACGCCCTGGCGCAGCGAGGAGCGACCCGCTACGTTGCCGGGCGTGCGGTCGGGCGCCTGCGCAGTTCCGCCGGTGGACGGGTCGATCCCGGCGCGCGCCCCGGCGAAAGAGGTGCGTCCCTGATCGCGCCCTCCGCGCTGCCGGCGTCGCCCTCCGCGTCGCCTCCTCCGGCCGCCCGTCGTCTCGGCGTCGCCGCCGGAAAAGTCGGTGCTGATCGAGGCGCGAAACTGGCTCAGGCGAGCGGGAAACAGGCCCGGTTCGTCGGCCACGAGGCGGTTGAGCTTCCGGCCGTTCTCGTCGTAGACGTAGGGGGAAAAGGTCATGCTCGCGCGGGCGCTCACGTCGAACTTTTTTTGCAACACCGGGAAGCGCAGGCTCATGTCCACATCGCTGAGGCCCAGCGAGTCGGCGGCGAAGTTGTAGCGGGCGTCCGCGTCGAGGGTCAGCAGGCGCAGCGTCTCTTCGTTGGTCGCCCCCGTGGAGTCGACGCTGATCTGCTTGGTCTCGAACGTGTTGTCGAGCCGGAAGCTGAGGCTTTGCTGCGCGGTGGAGCCGCGAATGTCGTTGCCGTCGGTAATGTCGTAGCGCACCCGTTCGTCGGTGTCCGGGTCGATGTAGGAGCGGGTGCGCCCGAAGATGCCGGCGTAGGCGTCGGGCGCGTAGTTGAACGAGAGGCTCGGCTCGACGGTGTGGCGCAGGTTCTTGAGCGGCCCCGCGCGAAAGGGGAAAAATCCGTAGAAGCGCGTGCTGGAGCTGACGCCGAGGTCGAACTCGCGGGCGGCGAAAAAGCCCGGCTCGGTAAGCGTGACGACCTCGCGCCGAGTCTGCGAGTCCAGGAAGAAGCGCGTCGAGTCCGCATCGCTGTCGGGGGGAGACGCATGGGTGCGGCGGCGGACGGCCTTCCGCTTGGTGCGCGGGTACCATTCCTCGCGGTAGGTGAAATTAGGCGTGAAGTTGAAGTCGTAGCGCGGGACGTGAAACGACGCGCTGACGGGGATGCGGTGCTCGGCGCTGAAGTCGAAGCGCTGCTCGTTGGTGCCGGTGGCGCGCTCGTAGGCGCTCTGCGAAAGGAGCGCGTCATACCAAGACGTGCCGATCGCGCTCGAATCGCCCCGGTTGACGAGGGTCGAGTCGTCCAGCGGGGTGAAGGAGAAGTTGTTGTTGAGCGAGCCGTCATAGCTGGTGGTGATTTTCTCGTACCATCGCTCCTCTCCGCCGACGCCGCGGCGCTCGCGGGCGAAGGGCTTGATCCGGTTCTGGTTGAAGGAAAAAGAAGGCATCGTCAGATCGGCCTCGCCGGTGCGCAGGTTCTGGGTCTGGCTCAGCTGCAGTGAGATGCGCTGGTTGCCGTTGTTCCACTGCTTGCGAAAGTTGATGCTCGAGGACGTCTTCTGCGTGACGTTGTCGCGGTAGTCGTCGGAGATCTGGCGGCGGTAGGTTTCGGAGGCCAGGTCCACGTCGGCCGTCAGGGAGGAGGCGTTCGGCGCCTGGGAGGGCGTGAACTGCTGGTTGTGAGACCACACGATGTTGGCGGTCGTCCGGTTGAGGTAGTCGCGGTCCACCACGTCGCCGGCGATGTTGCGGATGTAGTCCACGCGCAGGTCGCCGTCGTAGTAGTAGCGGCGGTTGTATCGGAAGGTCGGGGAGATCCCCCAGCTGCCGCGCGACCAGAGGCTGCCGGTCAGCTGGAGGTCCATGTAGTCATTGATCGGCCAGTAGTAGCCGAAGTCGCGCAGGTAGAAGCCGCGCCGGTTGTTGCTCCCGTAGCTGGGGGGGATGATCCCGCCGTGGCGTCCGGGCGTGGCCGGCAGAAAGGCGAACGGCAGCACGAGCGGCATCGGGATGTTGAAGATGAACAGCTGAATCGGCCCGGTGTAGGCCCACTGGCCCTGCACTTTCATCTTGTTGGCGCGCAGCGAGTACGACGGGGTTTCTCCGCGCGGGCAGTCGCAGGTCGTGTAGCGCCCGCCGCGAATGTAGAGCGTCGAATCTTCGGCCACGCGCACCGCGTCGCCCTGGATGAACGCTTGCCGCGCGCGAGTGCGTGCCTTCACGATGCGCCCGCGCCGCGTCTCCATGTCGAACGACAGCTCGCGTCCGGTAAAGGCTTTGCCCCCCCCGCGCTGAAAGCGCGGCACCGTTCCCGAGTCGGCGCGCACTCCGGACGGCGGCCCTACCGCCCGAAGCTGGTTTCGGTCGAAGAGCATCTGCACCTCGTAGGCGCTGAGCGTAGCCTTTTGCTGTTTGACTTCGGCATTGCCGTAGAGGATGCCCACGTCGCCGGTATCGTTTTCGGTCCCGAAGACGACCACCAGCGAGTCGCTCGCCGAGAACTGCACGGCCTCGCCTGGGGCTTGCCCGGCGCCCCCCTCGCCGCGTCCAGCCCCGGTCCGGCCGGGCCCTGCACGTCCGCGAGCAAGCGAGTCCGGGCGCGCACGGCCGGGGCGGCGCGAGTCGGCCGGCACCGTGTCGCGGCGGGTCGTGTCGGAAAGCGCTTCTTGCGCCTGCGCGGCGGCGGGGCGCACCGTCGGCGCAGCGCTCGCCAGCCACAGCGCGAAGCCGGCGGCGAGCGCGAGGACGGAGGGACGGTAGCGGACGCACAGGGTAGACCCGCTCGTCGGACGGCGAGGTCGCATCACTGGAGCATCGTGTGAGACGGCGACGGGCGCGAGAGATGAGCAGAGACGGCCCGGTCGAGGGCCGCGCCCGCGTCGAGGAAGAGCCTCGAAACGACATGTTCGTTAATCAAACACAAACCGGCTTGTGGAGTTCAAACGGTCCTCGCGTCGGGGATGCGAGCATCAAAAGGCCGGACACGGAAACGGGAGCAATCCGCGTGTGAGGCGGGCGTGAACCAACCCCCGGGGCACTGCCGTTAGCGCCGGTCCGGTTGACAAAAATTACCATTCGCCGCCCCCGTGAGCGTGCTCCGCGGTCCAGATCCTGCGAGCCGTCCACTATGTCCGACTCGTCTGCCGACGTTGCTGCCTCCGAGGGGTCCGCTTCGGCGGACGCCCCGCCCGCCGCGATGGAGATGGGGGAGGCGAACCCCGGCAAAGAGGCCCCCGGCGGGGAGGCTCAGTCGTCGGCGCGCGCCGCCGGTCGCGAGGAGCAGGTGCTCAGCGGCATCGGGGTGGCGCCGGGCATTGCCATCGGGCCGGCCTGCCTGTACGCCGCCGACGCGCCGGAGGTGCAGGCGCGCTCGCTGGAGGAAGGGACGGTCGAGCAGGAGGTGGAGCGGTTCGAGGAAGCCGTCGAGCGCGCCGAGCACGAGCTGGAGACGGTCATCTCCGTCACGCGCCAGAGACTGGGAGAAGACTCGGCGGGCATCTTCGAGGCGCAGCGCCTGATGCTGCGCGACGAGGCGCTCTACGAGGCGGTCGTCGAACACATCCGCTCCGACGCGGTCAATGCGGGATTTGCCATCGACGCGGTGCTGCGTCACCACCGCCAGCGCATGGAGGCGGGGCCGAGCGAATACCTGCGCGAGCGCGCCGCCGATCTCTCCGACGTGCAAAACCGCCTGATTCGCCACCTGCGGCGCGAGCACCTGTTGGCCAACGTCAAGCCCGGCAGCATCGTGTTTGCCGAGGACCTCAGCGCCGCTGACGTGGTGCTCTTCAGTCGGCGGCGCCTGCGCGGCTTTGCCATCGACCACGGCGGAGCCACCTCGCACGTCTCCATTATCGCTCGCGCGCTGGGGCTGCCCACCGTCGCGGGCCTCGGCGACGCCACCGACGCGGTGCGCAACGGCGACCCGGTGGTGCTCGACGGGCTGCGCGGGGAGGTGGTCGCGCGCCCCTCGGCGGCGCACCGCGAGCGCTACAAGCGCCAGCAGGCCGAGCAGAAAGACCTCGCCGGCCTGCCCTCCGAAACCGCCGACGGGACGCCGTTCACGCTCAGCGCCAACATCGAGTTTAGCCAGGAAGTGCGCCTCCTGGACGAATACGGGGCCGACGGCATCGGCCTGTTTCGCACTGAGATGCTCTTGATGATGAGCGGCGACGTGACGCTCTCGGCAGAGAGCACCTTCGAGACTTACAAAGACGTCGTGGAGCGCACCGCGCCGCAGACGACCACGCTCCGCCTGCTGGACCTGGGCGGCGACAAGCTGCTGCCGCTGGCGCACCGCGAGGAAAACCCGTTCCTCGGCTGGCGCGGCATTCGCGTGCTCCTGGACAAGCCGGAGCTGCTCAAGACGCAGCTGCGCGCCATCTTGCGCGCCAGCGCGTTCGGCCCGGTGCGCATCCTCGTCCCGATGATTACGCACATGGACGAGGTGCACCGGGTGCGCTCGGCGCTCGAAGAGGTCAAGAGCGAGCTTCGCGCCGAGGGCCGCCGCTTCGATGACGACGTGCCGCTGGGGATCATGGTGGAAGTGCCCGCTGTGGCGCTGCGGGCAGGCACCTTCGCCGAAGCGGTCGATTTCTTCTCCGTCGGCACCAACGACCTGACGCAGTACGTCCTCGCCACCGACCGGGGCAACGACCTGGTGGCCCGCGAATACGACGAGTTTCACCCAGCGGTGCTGGCGATGATCAAGCGGGCCGCCAACGCCGCGCAGGCGGCGGACATCCCCATCAGCGTGTGCGGAGAGGTCGCCGGCGACGCCCGCGCCACGCCGCTCCTGATTGGGCTGGGCATCGACGAGCTGAGCGCCTCGCCGACGTTCCTGCCCGAGATCAAGCGGGTGGTGCGCGCGGTCGACCGATCGGAGACGCGCGCGTTGGCCGGCAGCGCCCTCTCGATGCACACCGCCGACGAGGTGACCGAGCTGGTCAACGACTGGATGCGCCGCCGCGCCGCCGACATCATGCGCTTTCTCGATCCCGAAGCCGAGGCGGACGACCTCGCCGCGGAAGAGGCGTTCGAGGAGGAGGCGGCGGCAATGGAGAACGACCGCAATTCCGCTTCCGCGCAGGATCTCACGGCCGAAGACGTGGATGCGGACCTGCCCGAGCCGGCCGGTGGAGCGGAAGGAGGGTAAGCGCCTGCGCCAACGTTATCCGGCGGCTCCCGACCTTTCGTGAAATCCCCTTCGACATCCCGAAACGACGAATGCTCAAAGAACGCATCGCCGAGGATCTCAAGACCGCCATGCGCAACCAGGACGAGGTGCGCCGGCGCACGTTGCGTTCGCTGCGGGCGGCGCTGCGCGAGAAGGAGCGCGCCGAGCTGGCGGTCATCGAGACGTACCTGCCGGAGCGCCTCTCCGACGAGGAACTCGAACGCGAGCTGCACGAGATCATCGAGCGCACGGGCGCGACCTCGCAGAACGACATGGGGCAGGTGATGGGCGAGGCCATGGAGCGCCTGCGCGGCCGGGTGCAGGGCCGCCGCGTGCAACAGCGCGTGCAGGAGATGCTGGGCGGGTGAGGGGAGCCGTCAGCCCTCAGCTTTCAGCTCTTCAAGCCCAGAAGCACCGCGAGCGTATGACCTTCGGTTTCTGACGGCTGAAGGCCGACAGCTGATGCTCATCCCGCCTCCAGCAGCCGCTCGATCACGCCGACGGGGGTGACGCCGTCGGCCTCGGCGTTGAAGCTGGTGACGATGCGGTGGCGCAGCACAGGGACGGCCATGCGACGCACGTCGTCGACGAGGGGCGTGGCGCGCCCGTCGAGGGCGGCTCGGGCCTTCGCGCCCAAGATGAGATACTGCGACGCGCGCGGCCCGGCGCCGTAGCTGAGGTACTCCTCGACGAAGTCCGGGGCGGCGCCGCCGTGCTCCTCCTCGTCGTCGGCAGTGCTTGCCTGGCTGCGACCCGGGCGTGTGCGGCTGACGAGGCGCACGGCCTGCTCGATCACGTTGTCGGGCACGGGGATCTGGCGCACGAGGCGCTGGTAGCGCAGCACCTCGTCGCCGGAGAGCACGGGCTCGGCTTCGGCCTCCTCGCCGGCGGTGGTGCCGCGCACCACGTCCACCTCTTCGCCGAAGGAGGGATAGTCGAGCCACAGGTTCAGCATAAAGCGGTCGAGCTGGGCCTCCGGCAGCGGGTAGGTGCCTTCCTGCTCGATGGGGTTCTGCGTGGCGAGTACGAAAAACGGCGCGTCGAGGTCGTACGTCTCGCCGGCGGCGGTGACGTGGCGCTCCTGCATCGCTTCCAGCAGCGCCGCCTGCGTCTTCGGGGGCGTGCGGTTGATCTCGTCCGCGAGGACGACGTTGGCGAAGACGGGGCCGCGTGCGAAGCGAAAGCTGCGTCCGCCGCCGCTGCTCCCGTTGGGCCCCTGCTCCTGGATGATCTCCGTGCCCGTGATGTCGGAAGGCATCAGGTCGGGCGTGAACTGGATGCGGCTGAAGTCCAGCGAGAGCGCCGAGGCGAGGGTGCGCACCAGCAGCGTCTTGGCCAGCCCCGGCACGCCCACCAGCAGAACGTGCCCCCGCGCGAAGAGACCCACGCACACCCGCTCGATGATCGCTTCCTGCCCGACGATCACCTTGCCGATCTCGTCGCGCAGACGCTCGTAGGCGCTTTCGAGTTCGTCGAGCGTGTCGAGCTGAGCGTCGGCGAGGGCGCCGTCGTCGGTCGCGGGGACGTCGTCGGTTGCAGAAGAGGCGTCGCTGCGGGAAGCCGGCGCGTCGGGCATGGAGGAACGTATGGCGTATTGCGTAAAACGTAAGGGTGCCGGTCTACGTACGCTGGAATAGATATTCGAGCGTCAAGACTCCTGGAACGGCTTTGCCGATAGAATCCGAGCGCGAGCGAGTCGGCCTGCTGTGATTACGCGCCCTGACCGAAGTGAGCGCCCTGACCGAAGAGAAGGGGCCCCTGCGGGCCAGCACTGGTGCACTGCGGGCCAGCACTACAGCCTTTAGGTTGCAATACGCATTACGCTCCTACCGCGCGCCCATCGACAGCGCGCCGGCCCCGTCGTCATCGCCGGTGCGCACGTCGACGTACACCTCGTCGCGCAACTTTTTGGCCCACCGCTGGTAGACGCGCTGCTTCTTTTCGCGGAGGGCGAAGTTCTTGATGCGAGCATAGTCCTGCTCGATGTTCATTCGGTGGCGCGGAGAACGATCGGTGAGCTTGACGATGTGGTAGGCGCGCTCGTTCTCCGAGCCCAGCAGGCGCACCTCCGTCGGCTGGCTCACTTCGCCGACGTCGAGGGTGTCGATCGTGTTGCGCCAGGACGGCCCCAGGACTTCGAGGCGGAGCGTGCTCTCCCCGGACTGCGCGGTGACGCGCCCGCCCTGGCTGGCGGACTGCTCTTCTTCGGAGTAGCGCCGCGCCATGAGGCCCAGCGGCACGCCCTGGTTGACCACCGAGTCGCGCACGGCCTTCAGAAAGGAGCGCGCCTCCTCGCCGGTGGAGGTGCTCTTGTCGATCTCGATGAGCACGTGGTTGAAATCGACGGTGTTGCCGGAGCGCTCGTTGACGCGCGCGACGTGGAAGCCGAACGGGGTCTCGAACACGTCGGAGATCTCTCCGACCGGCGCGCGCGAGACGACGGCCGCAAACGACGGCACCAGCTCGTCGAGGGACGTCTGGATGCGCCCGCCCTGCTCGGCGGAGCCGCTGTCGTCGGAATAGCGGCTCGCCAGCTCCTCGATGGGCACGCCGGCGCGGGCGGAGTCGCGAATGGCGGTGGCGACCTCGCGCGCCTGCTGCCGGGCCTCGGCGGTGGCCTCGGGGCGGCGCACCACGTGCGAAAGCTGCACCGACGCCGGGATAGTCGGCAGGGAATCTCGCGAGAGGTCCTCGAACCACTCCCGCACCTCGGTCGGCGTGATGCGCACGTTGTTCAGGCGACGCTGGCGAAACTGCTGCGCCAGGAGCTGCTCGCGCACCTGACTTTCGAAGTTGGCCTTAATCTGGTTGATGCTTTTGCCGTAGGTCTGCTCCAGCGCCTCGCGGCCCCCGGCGCGCTGCGCCAGACGGCTAATGCGGCGGTCGAGGTACTGCTGCACCTGCGCATCGGACACCGACAGCGTCGTGTCCTGCGCGGCCTGCGCGGCCAGCACCTTCTGGTCGATGCGTTGCTGCAAGACGCGGTCCCACAGCTGCTCGGCGGGCGGCACCCGGCCCTGCTGCTGCTGTCGCAGGCGTTGCCGCATCGCCTGCACCTGCTGCTCCACTTCCGAACGGAGGATGATGTCGTTCCCGACCACCGCCGCAATTTCGTCCACCACGCGCTCTTCGGAAGAAGGGGACTCCTGCGCATGGGCGGGGGAGGAGGCGAGCAAGGCCGTTCCCAGCAGCAAAGCGAGCAGCGGGAGCCGGAGTGCGGAGAGAGAGGAAGGCATGCAGGGAAAGGGAAACAAAGAAAAGAAACGGAGCCCGAAAGAAAGCAAATCGCTCGAAAGCAGCTGCAACGCCTGTTCACCGTTTCAACGTCCAGCCCAACGTTCATTGGCCCCTTTCCTCGAGCGCACCGCTTGCGCGAGCCTGGCTGCGGAGGCGTTCAACTTGACGGGCATAGGTCTGTTTCCTGCGCCGCAGGAGGAGCCGCCGCCGAATCTCGTCTTTGACCCAGGCGAACTCCGGCACAGTGCCGGCCGGGACGCGCTCGACGAGCTGGAGCACGTGGAACCGCCCGCCGGCGCGGAAGACGGGGGCCGGCTCACCGGGGTCGAGGGCGGCGAGCTGCTCGCCGACGCCGGGCTGGTCGGCGAACAGCGACGGTTCGGCGCGGAGGCGCTCGGCGAGGCGGCGGGCGCGGCTCGTGTCGGCGGCGTATCGGCGCGTGAGCGCAGCCCACGTCGTGTCGGCGGTGTCTTGCTGCTGCTGCCCGCCTGCTCGCCGGAGGCGCCGGCGGGCGGTTTCGGCGTCCGCGGCCGCGGCGGTCGAAAGATGGCGCACGCGGACGTACGGCTCGGTGAGGCGCAGCGCCTGGCGGTGGCGCTGGTAATACGTCCGCATCGCTTCGGTGGAGAAGGTGTCGGCCGCTTCGTCGTAGAGCCGCCCGACCAGCGCGTTGACCAGTACCGAGCGGCGGCTCGCTTCGAGGCGCGCGCTTACGGCGGAGTCGTCGGCTAGGCCGCGGCGTTGGGCTTCGCGGTAGAGCAGCGCCTCGGTCGTCCACTGCCGGATGACCTGGCGGCGCGCGGCGGCCGAGTCGGCACCGTCGGGAAGCGACGCGAGGGCGGCGCGCACCTCGGCGGGGCGCAGGTGCTGCTCGCCCACGCGGGCCACGTGATCCGGGGCCTCGGGTGCATCGCCGCAGCCCATGCCCGCGACGGCGGCGGTGACCGCGAGCAGCGCAAGCAGTCGGACGGAGGCGCCGCGGTGCTGCGCGAACGGCGGGAAGCGAGAGCCTAACACGATGCAGGCGAGAGGAAGGGGACCGAACGCTTACGCGAAAAGTATCGTCCGGCTTGGGAGCGCGCAAGCGCGGCGGGCGAAGGAGCGGCCCGATGGGGCCGAAGTTGTTCTTTTTTAAAGAAAGATCCTTTCCCGAATCCGCTCCCGCTGGCTACTTTTGTCTGGCCGTATGCGTTCGATTTGACTGCAAGCCCCGTCGCCGCGCTTTGGCCGACAGCGCCGGAAGGCAAACGCCTCGGCAGGGCTGCGCCTTCGTTCCTTCCCGCACCTCCACGCCCCCGCACCCCCATGACCGCTTCACGAGATGCCGACGCCGTGCGCGTGCGATTCGCCCCCAGCCCGACCGGTATGTTGCACGTCGGTGGGCTGCGCACGGCGCTCTACAACTATCTCCTCGCGCGCAAGCGGGGCGGCGCGTTTATCCTTCGCATCGAAGACACCGACCGCGAGCGCTTCGTCGAAGGAGCCGAGGACGACATTCGGAGCGCACTCGACTGGTGCGGCCTTTCCTACGACGAAGGCCCCGACGACGAAGGCCCCGAGGGGGAGGGCGGCGCGGTCGGGCCGTACCGCCAGAGCGAACGCTCCGAGCGCTACCGCCGCTACGCCGAGCAGCTCGTCGACGACGGCCGCGCCTACTATGCCTTCGACACGCCCGCCGACCTGGAGGCCATGCGTGCAGAGAAGCGCACCGAGGAGCAGCCGCAGCCCAAGTATGGCCCGCGCACGCGTCGCGAGATGAACAACGCGCTCACCCTTCCCGAGGAGGAGACGCAGCAGCGTCTGGACGACGGCGCCCAGCACGTCATTCGCCTGAAGGTGCCGCGTGACACGGGGGTCAAGTTCACCGACGAGGTGCGCGGGAGCGTCTCCTTCAGCACCAACGACCTCGACGACCAGGTCTTGCTCAAAAGCGACGGGCTGCCGACGTATCACCTCGCCAACGTCGTGGACGATCACGAAATGGGCATTACGCACGTCATTCGCGGGGAAGAGTGGCTCGCGTCCACGCCCAAGCACAAGCTGCTCTACGACGCCTTCGGGTGGGAAATGCCGCGCGTGGCGCACCTGCCGCTCATTATGAGCCCGTCGGGCGGGAAGCTCTCGAAGCGTGACGCTGACGCGCAGGGCGTCCCGGTGAGCGTGCACACCTACCGCGAGCAGGGCTACGAGCCGGAGGCGCTGCTGAACTTCATCGCGCTGATGGGCTGGAATCCGGGCACGAACGAAGAGGTGTTCTCCCTCGACGAGCTGGTCGAAGTGTTCAGCCTGGCGGACGTGTCGAAAAGCAGCGCGCAGTTCGACCTCGACAAGCTGAAGTGGTTTAACAAGCAGCACTTGCACCGCCTCGCGCCCGAGACGGTCGCCGCGCGCAGCCGCGAGGCCGTCGAAGCCGCGGGCTACGCGCCCTCCGACGACTACCTCACCGACGTGGCGGCGGTGATGCAGGATCGCATCGCCTTTTCGGACGATCTCGCCACCGACGGGGCCTTCTTTTTCGAAGCGCCCGATGAGTACGAGGAGGAGGCCGTCGAGCAGCGCTGGAACGACGACTCGGGGGCGCTGCTGGCGGCGCTGGCGGACCGCTTCGAGCAGGCGGACCGCTTCGACGCGGACGCCGTCGAGGAAATGATGCGCGCCCTCGCCGACGAGAAGGAGGTGGGCGCCGGGCAGCTGATTCACCCCGCGCGCCTGGCCACAAGCGGGCGCAGCTACGGGCCGGGCGTCTTTTCGCTTCTGGCCGTGCTGGGCCGCGAGCGTTGCGTCCGCCGGATGCGCCGCGCCGTCGAAGTGCTCGGTTGAAGGTTTTTTGGGCCGAAGCGGGGTTGTCAGCAGGAAAAACGCTTGCTGTCGGTGGTCTGTGGTCGGCCGTTCTGCTGGTCGCGCTGGCGGGGTGCGGGGGGGCGGGCGAGCTGCCGCCGTGCGATGCGCCGGAGCGTGAGGCGAAGGCCCGCTCTGGGTCCGTCTCACGAAGCCCTACCACGACCGCCGCCTGAGCGTTCGGTGAACGGGAACGAAATTTGCCTTGAATCCGCCTCCCGTCTCGTTCGACGTATTGCCTCGGCTCTCACGCACCTCATGCTCGTCGCCCCGTCGTCCGTCTGGGACGTCTGCTTCGAACGCTTTTTGGGCGCGCAGGCCGTGCCGGCGTTCGCCGTGGCGGTGGGGCAGATCGAGTCGGCGGGCGGCGTGCCGATGGAGAAGTGGCGGCAGGCGGCTGGCGACATCGGGCAGGCGTTGCCGGCGGCGGGGCCGTGGATCGGGGCCGCGCTCGCGCTGGGGGTGTTGCTGTGGGGCGCCGTGGCGCTGATCCGGCGCTACCGGAGGCGGCGGCGCGAGGAGCGCTTCGGCGCGCTCTTCGCGGCGGCCCCGGGAGCGCTCGTGCTGCTGGATGCGGACCGGCGCGTGTTGGAGGCCAACGCGGATGCCGGCGACCTGCTGGGGCGCTCCCCCGCCTCGCTGCGGGGGCGGCGCCTGCGCCGGCTTCTCACGCCGGCAGGGGCTGAGACGCCGGAATCGGCCTTCGAAGCGCTCGACGAAGCATACGCTTCCGACGACGACGCCTCCGACGATGGGCGCACGCAGGCGGAGGCGCGTGTCGAACGTCCCGATGGCACGGCGCGCGAGGTGCAGCTTCAGTTGCGTGCGTTCACCGCCGGCGGACAACGTCGCACGGCCGTCGCCGTCCGCGACACGACCACCGTCACCGAAGAGCACGCCCTCTTCAAGCACTTTCACCGGCGCACCGTCGAGGATCTGCCCATCGAGATGGCCGTGCTCAGCCCCGAGGGCACCTACCTGTACGCCAACCCGCGCGCCTGCACCGACGAGATCGCTTCGCAGTGGCTCGAGGGCAAGACCGACTTCGAGCTGTGCCGGCGCCTGGGGCTGCACCCCGAGGTGGCGCTGCGCCGCCGGTCGCACCGTCGCCGCGCGCTTCAGGAGCGGACGCGCGTGCAGTTCGAAGAGGTGCTCTCTCGCCGGGACGCCCCGACGCGCCACTTGGAGCGTTTTTACACGCCCATCTACGACGACGGGGGAGAAGTACACGCCGTCGTCACCTACGCGCTCGATCACACGCACCTGAAGCGCCGCGAGGACGCGCTCGAAGAGGCCGAGCGCGTCTCCGAAGACTACGAAGAGATGAAGGCGAGCCTGCTTCGCAACCTGCGCCACGAGTTCCGCACGCCGCTGACGAGCGTGCTGGGCGCGGCCGAGGTGCTGGCCGAGGAGGTGCGCTCCGACCAGCAGGAGTTCGTCGAGATCGTCGAACTCAACGGCCGGCGGCTGCTGCGCACGCTCAACGCCATGCTCGACCTCGCCGGCGTGCAGACCGGGAGCCTCGATCCTGCGCAAGCAGGCGCTCTCGATGGAGGCGTTCGTGCGGGTGGACCCGGCCAGCCTGTACCGCGTGGTGCGCAGCGTCATCGGCAACGCGGTGAAGTTTACCGACGAGGGCGGCATCGTCGTCGAGGTGGAGGTCGAAGCGCCCGAAGCGCGTGTGCGCGTGATCGACACGGGTGTGGGCATTGACGAGGAATACTTGCCGCAGCTCTTCGACTCGTTCGGGCAGGAAGATGACTCGATGACGCGCCACTTCGAAGGCGCAGGCGTGGGCTTGGCCGTCGCCAAGCGCCTGCTCGACCTGATGGGCGGCTCCATCGAGGTCGATTCGAGGAAGGGCGAAGGCAGCGTGTTCACCGTTGCCCTGCCGATGGCCTTCCGCGACGCCAGTGGCGAGCGTCCGCACATGCTCGTGGCCGACGAGCAGGAAGACCAGCACAAACTCCTGCGTCACCATCTCGACGGGCAGGCGCGCCTCACCGTCACCCGCACGCTCGACGACGCGCTCGAAGCGGCCCGGCGCCGCCGCGTCGCTGCGGTGCTGGTCAGCGCCGGGCTCAGCACCGAGGCCGGCTCCGCACGCGACCTCGCCGAGTGCTTCCGCGCGCTGAGCGGCTACGATGACACGCCGCTGATCGTCCTCGACGAAGACGCGCTCCCGGGCGCCGCCGAGCAGTTCGAGGCCGAGGGCTTCGACGGCTACGTCGCGCGCCCGCTCAAGCAAACGGCCCTGCTCAACGCGCTGGGCGACGCGCTCGAAGACGACGGGGCGGCCGGACCGGTCGCTGCGCTACGTGCAGAGGGCGCAGTGGCGGAGGAGCAACTGGAAGAGCTTCGCGCGGAGGCGTGAAAGCGATGCGCGCGCTGCCCTTGGCGACCGGAGAAAACACGTCGGTAGAGAAGTCGCGCAGGCGCTCCTTTTGTGAAATCCCCTTGTCGGCTATCGGTTTTGAGGACGCGCGGTCGGACAGGGCGAGCGCGCGCAGAAACAGCCCGGCCGCCGGGAGCAAAACCTGGCACGCTTTTGGGGAGGAAAGCGCATGCACGATCAGCTCGAAAATCGCGTCGCGCCGTTGCTCTGACGGCCGGAATCGGCCTCCGGGCGGCCCGGGCGCGACTGTCCAGCTTCTTTTACACATCGCCCATTGCCGTCATGCGTCGTCTCCTTCGTTGCTCGCTCGCCGCCGTCTGCGCGCTCACGCTCACGCTCGCCGGGGCCGCCGGGGCGGCGGCGCAGTGCGCCATCGGCTCGTCGATGCCGGCGGCCTCGCAGCAGATGCCCAACGCCACCGGCGCGGCCGCCTCGCTCTCGTCGCTGGCCGGCGACAACGCCACGGTGGTCATTTTCTGGAGCAACCAGTGCCCGTGGACCAAAAAGTACGAGCAGCGCGTCCTCGACCTCGCCAGCAAGTACGACGGGCAGGGGGGGCAGTTCGTGCTCGTCAACGCCAACAGCACGTCGGACTTCCCGCAGGAGTCGCTTTCGGCGATCAAGGAGCAAGCCTCGGGGTACTCGATGCCCTACCTCAAGGACCAGGGCGGGCAGCTCGCCGACGCCTTCGGGGCGAAGCGCACGCCGCACGTCTTCGTCTACGACGGGCAGGGCACCCTCGCCTACACCGGCGCCATCGACGACAGCCCGGGCGACCCCTCGGCGGTCAACAAGCCCTACCTCGACAACGTGCTGGAGGCCCTCACGAGCGGCAGCACCCCCTCGACGACCAAGACCAACGCCTTCGGGTGTGTGCTCAAGAATTAGAAGCGGGGCGCGGTCGGCGCGTGCTGTAGGCCGGACCGCGGACGACGGGCTATCCGTCTTCGGGCGGTTTGCGGGAGGACGGTCGCCGACGCCACCCCCAACGTTGAACGTTTGGGGCATCCGCGTTCAGGTACAGCACCGAAGCGACGGGGACAACGCCGGCGGCCTCGAGAGACCCCCGTCGGTCGTCCACCGTCCAATCCCGAAGGGGTCACTCACGTCGCCGTTTCGCGCCGCGTCCCTTCCGCTACCGGTTTGCCGGTGGACGAGCCGAAGATCGCATGGTCGGCCGAGAATCGGCCTGGGCCGGCCAGCAGAAAGAGCAGCGACGCGACCAGGTAGATCAGTGGCAGCTCGAACCCGCCGATGAAGGGATCGCCCTGAGGGAGGTGCACCATGCCCAGCGCGCCGATCATCGTGCAGAGCAGGCCCAGCGCGGCCAGCGGCGTCAAGAGCCCCGCCACCAACAGCATCCCGCCGCCGAACTCCGCCAGCGCGGCCAAGAGCTGCAAAAAGCCCGGCACGGGCGCTTCGGCGGGCATCCAGCTGAGCGGACTCTGGATCTTGTCCCAGCCGTGGAAAATGAAAGCCACGCCCATCACGAGGCGCAGCGCGAGCAGGCCGACGGAGGGAGCGGAACCGGTCGAGCGAGGAGCAAGATAGCGTTGCATGGGAAGCGAGCGAGGGAGTGAAAGAAGGGTGAAGGGTAATGATCGTCTACGAAGGGAAGCGCCGCGCGGTTCGCTTCCCGCGGGCGAAACGGCGTGCGGAAGCAAAGGTAGAAGCGAAGAGGCTCATTTGCAATCCCGCACCCGCCCGCCTCTGCGCTCGTGCCTTCCGTAGAAGAAGAACCTCTCGCCGAAGAGCAGCACGCGCCGGACGGCGACTGCGAGCTGCGCCGTCGCCTCAAGCAGACGCAGCCGTTCGAAAGCCGCGCTCAGGAAGCCATGCTCAGCCTCATGGTCGCCGGGGCGGCGGTGGAGCAAGAGGTCGAGCAGGTCTGCGCCGGCTTCGGGCTGACCGCCTCGCACTACAACGTACTGCGCATCCTCGCCGGCGGCCCGGAATCCGGCTACGCGCGCGCCGACATCATCGAGCGCATGATCGACCGCGGGCCCGACGTGACGCGTCTGATGGACCGCCTCGAAGAGCAGGGCCTCGTCCGCCGCCAGTGCTCCGAAGCGGACCGGCGCGTGACGTTGCACCGCATCACCGAGGAGGGAGAAGCGCTGCTCGAAGAGATGCACGCGGACATCTGCGCCGTGCAGCGCCGCTTCGCCGCGCGCCTTTCCGAGGAAGACCAGCAGGCGCTTTCGACGCTTTGCGCGAAGGTGTACGGCGTCAGATCGTGACATTATCGGAATCGACATCGCCCTGGTATGAGAGGAGGCTGGTTGAACGAAACGCCCGTTGCCACGAAGGGGGAAGTGGGCGGACCCGTGGGGACGGTCGCAAACGCGATTGTGTCTTTCGCCTGCCCCCGGCGAGGCCACATGGGGGAGAAAGGGCGCGTACAGGGGAAGCATTGTAGGAGAACGCTTGTCCTCACGCTTCCCGGTGTCCCGTCGCGCGCAGGTGTCCCATCAGCGACGGCAGCAGCGCGCCGAGGGTCGTCTGCGCCGGCGTGTGGCGGCGGCCCGGCACCACCGCCAGGCGCGCGTCGGGCAGGCGGCGCCGGAGTGGCAGCGCGCCCGCTTCCAGCGAGAGCAGTTCGTCGCGGTCGGCGGCGCTGACGAGGGTAGGGGCACTGACGCGTTCGGCCGTCCGGCGCATCGCGTCGGTGCGTTCCGGCAACGAGCGCACGAAGCGCTCGGTACGCGCGAGGAGGGCGTGCCGGTCGCGGGGCGCGGCGTCGAGCGTGTCGGTCGCCGGGCCGCCGACGTGCTCGTCGTCGTCGTCGTCGTCGGCGTCGGCGTCGGCAGCGGGAGTGAGGCGCGCGACCATCCGCTCGGCCAGCGCGTCGGTCCACGCGATGCAGGTGCTGTGCACGGCGAGGCGCGCGGTGCGATCGGGGTGCTGCGCGGCCAGGCGCAGCGCTGCGTTCCCGCCCGTTGAGAGGCCGAAGAGGTGCGCGCGTTCGACGCCGAAGTGGTCGAGTGCGGCGCGGGCGCTCTCGGCGAAGAGCGCCGGCGAAAACGCGGCGTCGGCGAAGCGGTCGGACGCGCCGTGGCCGGGAAGGTCGAGCGCGAGAACCTGAAAATGTGGCGTGAGACGATGCGCCGGCGCTCGCGTCTCCTTCCGGGTGGAACCGGCGGCTCCGTGCAGCAACAGCAGCGGCGGGTGGTCTTCGCTTCCGAATTCGTAGGCTGCCAGCGCGCCGTTCGCGCCGTCGTGAGCGAAGGGGACGCGCTCCGCCTCGGGCAGCGGGGCGGTGTGTTCGCAGAGTTCGACGAGCACCCCGCCGGTATCCTTCGGGTGTAGGAAGGCCACGCGCTTCCCGCCCGCGCCGCGCTGCGGCTCATCGGTGAGAAGGCGCACGCCCTGCTCGGAGGCGTGCTGCAGGGCCGCTTCGAGGCGCTCGACGCGGAGGGCGAGGTGGTGCACACCGGGGCCGCGCTTTTTTAGGAAACGCCCCACCGCGCCGGTGCCCGCCTCGGTCGGCTCCAGTAGCTCCAGCACCGGCGGCGGAGCGCCCGGTGCGCCGGCGGGCAGAAAGCGCGCGGTGACGTGCTGCTCCGCGACGGTCTCCGATGCGAAAGGCCGCCCACCGTCGAGGAGTGCTTCGAGCAGGTCGGCGAGCGCGTCGGCGTCGTCGGTGGCGAGGCCGATGTGGTCGAGGGGCGTCATCGGTTTCGGAAGGGGGGCTGAAAGGGGTTGCCGGAGGCGGGAGGGCGTGCCGGTCAGGGAAGGCGTGATGCGTGAGGCTGCTGATTGGCGTACGCTGAACGAGATTCAAGCGTTGCCGCTTTCTGATTGGTCTCCGACGGTAGCATCTTACGAGAAGTGATTCGGACTGCTGTCCTCACGCGCCGCGAACGAAGTGAGCGCCCTGACCGGAGGGAAGGGCCCCCTGCGGGTCATGCCCTTGTGGTAGAAGTACTCTCCAGGGTGGAAGTGCACTGCGGACCAGCACTATAGCCTTTAGGTTGCATCACGTGTCACGCATCACGCACAACGCATCACGCACCACGTTTCAGCGAACACCGTCCCGCCCCGAAAGTTGAACCCGGCGGTGAACAAACTGACGCACATAGCCTCCCGCTTCGACCCGCG
>PXTR01000147.1 GCA_003023245.1 Bacteroidetes bacterium QS_8_68_15
CCCCGCCCGCAAACGTGCAAGACGTCACCATCTACACCGACGGCGGATGCAACCCCAACCCCGGTCCCGGCGGCTGGGCGGCCCTGCTCCTGTTCGAGGACGAGGAAGACGTGGCCGGCCGCCGCAAGGAACAGCGCCTGAAAGACGGCGCCCGCGACTCGACGAACAACCGCATGGAGCTGACCGCCGCGCTGAAGGCGCTCGAAGCCCTCGACGCCCCGGCGCACGTGGAGCTCCACACCGACAGCCGCTACCTCGCCAACGCCTTTAATCAGGGTTGGCTGGACAGCTGGCAAGACAACGGCTGGAAAACGTCCTCGAACAAGCCGGTCAAAAACAAAGACCTCTGGCAAAAACTCCTCGCCGCCGTCGAGAAGCACGAGGTCGAGTGGACCTGGGTGAAAGGCCACGCCGGAAACCCGCTCAACGAACTGGTCGACGACATGGTCGGCCAGGCGCGCGCGAAATTCGAGTGAGTACGTGCGCAGGCGATTGGGATACGATGGGCAAACATGACACGATGGGCGAACGTGTGCACGCCAACGATGTCGGGCCGGCGGGTCCTCCGGGGGGAGAACGCGACGCTGCTTTTCGAAAGTAGCGGTCCCCGCGAGCCGGGAGCGCTGCGGCCCGCGGTCACCAGTCGATGCGCTCGCCGTCGCGGAAGAAGCCGCCGGTGGGGCCGTCCGCCGGCAGCGTCACGCCCCAGACGACGCTGCGCGCGCCTTCGGCGACCGAGCGGTTGGCATTCTCCCCGCCCATTCGGGTGCGCACCCAGCCCGGCCCCACGGCGTTGACGAGCACGTCGTCGCCCGAAAGGGCGTCGGCCATCATGACGGTGAGCGCGTTGAGGGCGGCCTTCGAGAGGCTGTAGGCGGGCGTGCGGTCGCCCAGATTGCCCCACGCCCCCGCTCCGCTGGAGACGTTGGCGATGCAGGCGTGGCCGCTGCCTGCGCGCAACAGCGGCAACAGCGCCTGCACCACGCGCCAGGGGCCGAGCGTGTTGGTGTCGAGCGCACGGCGGGCGCGGCCCAGGTCGGCGCTGAGGACGTCTTGGTCGGTGTCGTAGTCGATGCCGGCGTTGTTGACGAGCGCGTCGAGGCGGCCGAATCGTTCGTCCACCGCGTCGCGCGCGGCGGCGAGGCTCTCGTCGTCGGTCACGTCGAGCTGGAGGGGCGTGACGCGTCCGTCGCCGAGCCCGTCGGTTTGCAGATCGTCGGCCGCGTCTTTGGCGTTTCCAAGATCGCGGGCCGTGAGCAAAACGGCGTAGCCGTGGTCGGCGGCGAGCCGGCGGGCGACTTCGCGGCCGATGCCGCGGTTGGCGCCAGTGACGAGAGCGGTGGGCATGGTTTCGGGTTGAAGGTTGGAAGGTTCACCCCAAGGGCATTTCTTCCACCACAGGGGTACTTCACCCGGGGGCACTACTTCCCTCCGGTCGGGTCGCCTTCGGTCAGGGCAGAAGGTTGAAGGTTCTTCAGGCCGCGACGTTGCGGTTGGCGCCTCGTAAGGGCAAAATGACGGTCTGGTTTGGGTTCTTCTACGTTTCCGCCGGGAAGCGAGCCCCCGGCCTATTCTGTGAGGCTTCGAGCGCCCGTTTCCCGAGGCGTGCTTTTCCAGAAAAGAAACGTTCAACTTTCCAACCTTCAACGCTCTTCCGGCGTCAGCACTAGCGCGCCGAGCGGCGGCAGGCTCAACGCGACGGACTGCGCGCGGTCGTGCGCCCACACCGGGTCGGCCTCGGCGCCGCCGTAGTTGCCCACACCGCTGCCGCCGTAGCCTTCGGCGTCGGAGTTGAGCACCTCGCGCCAGCGGCCGCTCCCGTCCTCGCCCGACGGCACGCCGACGCGGTAGTCGTGGCGCGGCACCGGGGTCATGTTCAGCACGAACAGCAGCGGCTTGCCCTCGTCGCCGGTGCGCAGGTAGGAGAGCACGCTCTGCTCGTGGTCATCCGGGTCGACCCACTCGAAGGAGCCGGGCACGTCGTTCCAGAGCGCCGGCTCGTCGGCGTAGAGGGCGTTGAGGTCGCGCACCCAGTTCATCACGCCGGCGTGGAGCGGCTCGTCGGTGAGGTGCCAGTCGATGGCGTCGTCGTGGTTCCACTCGCGGCGCTGGCCGAACTCGTCGCCCATGAAGAGCAGCTGCTTGCCGGGGTGGCCGGTCTGGTGGGCGTAGAGCAAGCGCATGTTGGCCGCCGTCTGCCAGTCGTCGCCGCCGGCCATTTTGCCCCAAATGGAGTCTTTCTGGTGGACGACCTCGTCGTGGGAGAGCGGCAGCGTGTACTGCTCGCTGAAGGCGTAGACGAGCGAGAACGTCAGCTCGTTGTGGTGATACTTGCGGTGCACGGGGTCTTTGCGGAAGTACTCGAGCGTGTCGTTCATCCAGCCGAGGTTCCACTTGTAGAGGAAGCCCAGCCCGCCGGCGTAGGTGGGGCGCGAGACGCCGGGGAAGGCGGTCGATTCCTCGGCGACGGTGACGGCCTCGGGAAAGTGCGAGTAGACCGCCTCGTTGGTGTCTTTGAGCAGCTGGATGGCTTCGATGTTTTCGTTGCCGCCGTGCTCGTTGGGCGTCCACTCCCCCTCCTGGCGCGAGTAGTCGCGGTAGAGCATCGAGGCGACCGCGTCGACGCGCAGCCCGTCGATGTGGTACTTGTCGAGCCAGAAGAGCGCGTTGGAGATCAGGAAGTTGCGCACGCCGTTGCTGGCGAAGTCGAAGACGAAAAGCGCGCGAGGCCCTGCGGGTCGGGGGCGAAGTGGCCGGGCACCCAGTCCATCAGCACGCCGATGCCGCGGCGGTGCAGCGCATCGATGAGGTACATCAGGTCCTGCGGGGAGCCGTAGCGGAAGGTCGGCGCGTAGTAGCCGACGATCTGGTAGCCCCAGGAGCCGTAGTACGGGTGCTCGGCCAGCGGCAGGAATTCGACGTGGGTGAAGCCCATGTCCTCCACGTGGTCGGCCAGCGGCTCGGCGATCTCGCGGTAGGAGAGCGATTCGTGGCTGCCCTCCTTTTTCATCCACGAGCCGAGGTGCACCTCGTAGACGGACATCGGCTCGTCGAGCGCGCTCGGGCCGCGGCGGCTATTCATCCAGTCGTCGTCCTGCCAGTCGTAGTAGGCGTCCAGGTCGGTGATGATGCCGGAGAGGCCCTGCGTGTCGCTCCCGGTAGGCGGCTCCATGCGGAAGGCGTACGGGTCGGTCTTGTCGAAGGCATCCCCGCCGGCGTGGATGCGAAATTTGTAGCGCCGGCCCGGCTTGGCGCCGCGAACGTAGCCTTCCCAGAGGCCCGCGCCGGCTCAGTC
>PXTR01000148.1 GCA_003023245.1 Bacteroidetes bacterium QS_8_68_15
TACGTCCACATCGGCTACCTGTAGTGTCCTGAGCTACGGAGGTAGGCATGAGCCCTTACCGAAGACCGGAAGAAAGTCAGAGAGATACAGAGCATGTTAGCAGGTTTGCGTCCTGCTCACTTCACCTAATTACCCCCCACGCTCCCGCACCCCTACACCCAAAATGAAAACCCTCGTCACCGGCGGCGCCGGCTTCATCGGTTCCCACGTCGCCGACGCGCTCCTCGCGGACGGCCACGACGTGCACATTCTCGACGACCTCTCCTCGGGCAAAAAGGCCAATCTGCCCGACGGCGCGACCTTCCACGAGGCGGCCATCGAATCGGACGATGCGGCGCAGCTCTTCGAGGAAGAGCAGTTCGCGGCGCTCTTCCATCTCGCCGCGCAAATGGACGTGCGCAAATCCGTCGAGGACCCGGTTTTCGACGCGAACATCAACGTGCTGGGCTTCCTGAACCTGATGGAGGCCGGACGCCGCAACGGGCTCGAAAAAGTCGTCTTCTCGTCCACCGGCGGCGCCATTTACGGCGAGCCGGAGTACACGCCGCAGGACGAAGAGCACCCGACCAACCCCATCTCGCCCTACGGCATCACCAAGCTGGTCGCCGAGAAGTACCTTCACTTCTACCACCTCCAGCACGGGCTTCAGTACGTCGCGCTGCGTTACGCCAACGTCTACGGCCCGCGCCAGGACGCCCACGGCGACGCCGGCGTGGTGGCCATCTTTTCCCGCGCGCTCCTCAGCGGCGAGCAGCCCGAGATCTACGGCGACGGGAAGCAGACGCGCGACTACGTGTTCGTCGAAGACGTGGTGCGCGCCAACGTCGCCGCGCTGGAGCTGGACGAGCCGCAGATCGTCAACGTCGGCACCTCTGAGGAGACGAGCGTCAACGACCTCTTTCACCAGATCCGCGACCTCGCCGGCTCGGACGCCGAGGAAAAGCACGCCGACGCCCGCCCCGGCGAGCAGCAACGCAGCGTCATCGACCCGAGCAAGGCCGAGCGCGTTCTTCCCGGCGGCTGGACACCCGCGCACCCGCTCAAGGACGGCCTCGCCAAAACCGTCCGCTGGTTCGAAGAACACCCGGATCGGTAGGCGCTCTTCGAGCGCGAAGGTGGGGAAGGGGAGAGGGGATGTAGTTTTGATGTACCACGTCGAGCTGGAGCAATTCGAGGGGCCGCTGGACCTCTTGCTGTTCTTCGTGCGGCGCGACGAGGTGGACGTTTACGACATTCCCATCGCGCGCATCACAGACGAATTTCTCGACTACGTTCGCCTGATGGAGGAGATCGACCTCGACGGGGTGGGCGACTTCATCTACATGGCAGCCCTGCTCGTGCGCATCAAGGCGCGGATGCTGCTGCCGCAAGAGGAGGAGGGAACCGAGGAAACCGAAGAGGACCCGCGCCGCGAGCTGGTCGAGCGCCTGATGGAGTACGTGCGTTTCAAGGAAGCCTCCGAGCAGCTCTCGGGCCGCCACGCGCGCCGGGCTGACCGCTTCACGCGCGGCCACGCCGCCGCGGTTGAGGAGGAGCGCTACGGCGAGCGCACGGAGGTCGAGATCGACGCCTCCGTCTACGACCTGATCGACGCGCTCGGCGGCATTCTCATCGACGAGCCGGAGGCCGAGGAGCCGTCCTTCGACGTCGAACCCTTCGAGCACACCGTCGAGGAACAGCAGGCGTTCGTGCTGCGCGAGGTGCGCACGGGACGACGCACGGCGTTTCGCGCGCTCGTGCGCGACGAGTCGGATGCGTTCGTGATCGCGACGTTTCTGGCCGTGCTCGAACTGGCGCGCCAGCGGCAGGTGCGGCTTCTGCTGGAGGAGGGCGCGGCGGCGTCGTTTTTCGTCGAAGGGCGCCGTTCGCCCGAGGAGCCGCCGCCGCCGCAGCAGGAGCCGGAGACGCTGACGAACGGCGCGTCTAACGGGCACGCCGGCGCGTGATGCGTGTTGCGTACGGCGAAGCGCTGCAACCCTTTGCCGACCGATCCGTTGCGTCAAAATAAGCATTGCGAACTCACGACCTGCCCCGGCGATGGAGCACGGAACGGCCGCCGACGTTTCTTCGGAGCATGAACAGCAGGGGACCGCGGAAAACGACCGTCCATCCGAGGGGGGCGAGCAAGACGAGCGCCGTCTGCGCCGCGCCGTCGAAGCGCTGATCTTCGCCTCCGACGAGCCGGTGGTGCCGACCCGCCTCGCCGAGGTATTTGCCGAAGTCACCGGCCGCTCCGCGCCGGACGCCGACGCCGTCGCGGCCGTCGTCGAGCGCATCAACGCCGCGTACGCCGAGGACGGTCGCCCCTTTCGGATCGAGAAGTGGGGGGGCGGCTTCCAGATGGCGACTCACGAAGAGTGGGCGCCGTTCGTCAAGACGCTCCTGGCCGGGCCGCGGCAGCAGAGCCTCTCGCGCTCGCTGTCGGAGACGCTCGCGGTGGTGGCCTACCGCCAGCCGGTCACGCGCCCGGAGGTCGACTTCATCCGCGGCGTCAGCGCCGACTACGCGCTGCGCAAGCTCATGGAACTGGAGCTAATCGACGTGCAGGGCCGCAGCGACTCGCTGGGGCGCCCACTGCTCTACGGGACGACCGAGCACTTCCTCGACGAGTTCGGCCTGGCCGACCTGGAGGACCTGCCGTCGCTCCGCGAGGTCGAAGAGCTGCTCGACGACCCGAATTTCAACGAAGAGCGTGCCAAGCTCCTCCAGCTGCGCCGCGAAGAAGACGCCGCTCCGGAAGACGCCGCTCCGGAAGACGCCGCTCCGGAAGACGCCGCTCCGGAAGACGCCGCCGCGGAGAACGATGCTGTCGAATCCGACGACGCCTCCGCTGACGAACCGTAGGGGCACGTCGTGCTCGCGCAAAAACATCCGACCGCCCGATGCCGCAACAAACCGAGCGCATCCCGCCCGAGGGGATGCGCATCAACAAGTACATCGCGCACTGCGGCGTCACTTCGCGCCGCAAGGCCGACACGCTCGTCGAGGAGGGCGAGGTGCGCCTCAACGGCGAGCGCGTCAGCGAGCACGGCGTGAAGGTGCAATCCGGCGACCGCGTCGAGGTGAGCGGCCGGCGCATCTCGCTCGACCCGCTGTCGCACTTCCTCCTCAACAAGGACAAGGACACCATTTCCACCACCGACGACCCGAAGGGCCGCGACACCGTGCTCGACCTGCTGCGGGGCGTCTCGCAAGACGAGAAGGAGGGCCTGTTTCCCGTCGGCCGCCTCGATCGCAACACCACCGGCGCGCTGCTGGTGACCAACGACGGCGACCTGGCGCACCGCCTGATGCACCCGCGCTACGAGATCGAAAAGGTCTACTTCGTGCGCGCTCGCTCGACCGTCAAGCCGCACCAGCTCGACGCCCTCCGCCGCGGCGTGGAGCTCGACGACGACCCCGCCGCCGCCGACCACGCCGCCTACGCCGGCGGCACCAAGAGCGAAATCGTCCTCGTGCTCCACGAAGGCCGCAACCGCCAGGTGCGCCGCATGATGGAGACGCTGGGCCACGACGTGGTGCACCTGGAGCGTACCGGCTACGCCGGCCTCACCACCGAAGGCCTGCGCCGCGGCGAGTGGCGCCGCCTCGACGAGCACGAGGTGAGCGCCCTGCGCACGCTCGTGAGCCTGTAAATAACCCAAGTTTTGAGGTATGGCGAAAACCAATCAAACCAGCGTGTCATCCCGCACTTGATGCGGCGCCGCGAAGCAAGTGCTCCTGGGGCGGATCTCCCTCGGTTTGGCTGCCAATAATCCGAATGAGATTCCGAAGGCTTTCGTTTCACGGTCGCCTTTTTCCACGAAGAACCTTCCCCCTTTACCCTTTCACCTTCAACCCGAAACCGCGAAGCTGCTATGCCAACGACCGAGCCGGACGTTCCCGCCCGCCCGAAGCAACCGAAAACCAACGGCCAGTTTCAGGCTGAAGACCGCATCCGCACCGCGCCGGGGCTTACCTACGACGACGTGCTGCTGGTGCCGGATCGATCGGACCTCATGCCGCGCGAGGCGGATACGAGCTCGCAACTCACGCCGAACATTCGGCTGAACGCGCCAATCCTGTCGGCGGCGATGGACACGGTGACCGAATCGGAGCTGGCAATTGCCATCGCGCGCGAGGGCGGGGCCGGCGTCATCCACAAAAACATGAGCATCATGAACCAGGCCGCCGAGGTGCGCCGCGTGAAGCGCTCGGAGAGCGGCATGATTCAGGACCCGATCACCCTCTCCCCGGAGAGCAGCGTCCGCGAGGCCGACGCCATGATGGCGCGCCACTCCATCGGCGGCATTCCCGTCGTGGATGCGGATCACCGCCTCGTCGGCATCGTCACCAACCGCGACCTGCGCTTCGAAACCAACGGCGACCGCGCGCTGCGCGACATGATGACCGTCGACGGCCTCGTGACCGTCGAGATGGGCACCACGCTGGAGCAAGCCGAGCAGATTCTCCAGGAGCACAAAATCGAAAAGCTTCCCGTCACCGACGAGGCGGGCATGCTCGAAGGACTCATCACGTTCAAGGACATCCAGAAAAAGAAGAAATTTCCCGACGCCTGCAAGGACGAACACGGCCGCCTGCGCACCGGCGCGGCCGTGGGCGTGACCGACGACCTGATGGAGCGCGTGGAGGCGCTTGTGGAGGTGGACGTGGACTTCGTCGCCCTCGACAGCGCGCACGGCCACTCCACAGGCGTTCTGAAGGCCGTCGAACGCATCGCCGGCCACTACCCCGACCTCGACGTGGTCGCCGGCAACGTCGGCACCGCCGAGGGCACACACGCCCTCATCGACGCCGGCGCGGATTGCGTGAAGGCCGGCATTGGGCCGGGGTCGATTTGCACCACGCGCGTGGTCGCCGGCGTCGGGGTGCCGCAGCTCACGGCGGTGATGCAGTGCGCCGCGGCGGGGGCGGAGCGCGGCGTCCCCGTCATCGCCGACGGCGGAATCAAGCAGACGGGCGACATTCCGAAAGCGCTCGCCGCCGGGGCGGGCGCGGTCATGATCGGGTCGCTCTTTGCCAGCGTGGAGGAAAGTCCCGGCGAGACGGTCATCTACGAGGGGCGCAAGTACAAGACGTACCGCGGCATGGGCTCGGTCGGGGCGATGGAGGAGGGGGCGAAGGACCGCTACTTCCAGGACGACCATGAGCAGAGCTTTCAGGACGTGGAGGACGACTTGAGCACGCTCGTGCCGGAGGGCATCGAGGGGCGCGTCCCGTACAGCGGCACGCTCGGGGAGGTCGTCTACCAGATGACCGGCGGCCTGCGCGCGGCGATGGGCTACTGCGGCAGTCCGACCGTCGAAGCGCTGCGCGAGGAGGCGCAGTTCGTGCGCGTCACGGCGGCGGGCCAGCGCGAGAGCCACCCGCACGA
>PXTR01000149.1 GCA_003023245.1 Bacteroidetes bacterium QS_8_68_15
CGGAACGCCTCCTGCACCTCCGCGAACTCATTCTTGCGCAACACGCCGTTGTCGACGAAGACGCAGTGCAGCCGCTCGCCGACGGCTTTGCTGATCAGCGCCGCCGCCACCGACGAATCCACGCCGCCGCTGAGCCCCAGCATCACGTGCGCCTTCTCGCCGACCTGCTCGCGGATCGCCGCCACCTGTTCCTCGACGAACGAGGCGGGCGACCAGTCGCCTTCGCACCCGCAGATCCGCAGGGCGAAGTTTTCCAACACCTCGCGCCCGTAGTCGGTGTGGACGACCTCGGGGTGAAACTGCACGCCGTAGTGCGGCTGTCGGCGCGAGCGCACGGCGGCGACGGGCGCGTTGGTGGTGCGCGCGATGACTTCGTAGCCGTCGGGCAGGGTCGTCAGGTGGTCGCCGTGGCTCATCCAGACGGTCGAGCCTTCGGGCACGCCGTCGAAGAGTGCGCCGCCGCCGCTGTCGTCGTCGATCGTTCCGTTTCCCGAAGCGCCCTCCCCCGACGCCGCGACGCGCGTCAGGTCGGCGCGGCCGAACTCGCGGCGCTCGGCGGCCTCGACGCCTCCGCCCAGCAGGTGCGCCATCGCCTGAAGGCCGTAGCAGATGCCCAGCACCGGCACGGGCGTGCCGTCGCCGCGCTCCAGCTCCAGCAGCTGCGGCTGGAGGGACGGCGCCTCCGCGTCGTAGACCGAGAGCGGCCCGCCCGAGAGGATCAGCCCACTCGGCTGCAAGGCGGCGACCTCGTCGGCGGAGAGCGTGCACGGATGGATCTCCGAGAAGACGCCCGCCTCGCGCACCCGCCGCGCGATCAGTTGCGTGTACTGCGAGCCGAAGTCGAGAATGACGATGCGCTCGCTCATGGCTTCGCGGTTGAAGATCGAAGGTGAGAAAGTTGAACGTTCGTCAGCCCGAAGCGACCCCTTCACCCTTCAACTTTCCAACTTTAAACCATTTGCTCATATTCCTCGGCCGGCAGCAGGTCGTCCAGTTCGTCGGGGTCGCTGAGCTCGATTTTCGCCATCCAGCCGCCGCCGTAGGGGTCGTCGTTGACGAGCTCGGGCTCTGCTTCGAGCGCGTCATTGATCTCGGTGAGTGTGCCGGAGGCGGGCGTGTACAGCTCCGAGACGGTCTTGACCGCCTCGACGGTGCCGAAGATGTCTTCCTGCTCCAGGTCCGCGCCGGTCGGCTCGAATTCGACGAAGACGATGTCGCCGAGTTCGCTCTGCGCGAAGTCGGTGATGCCGATGGTGGCCGTGCCGTCGCCTTCGTCGCGGATCCACTCATGGTTTTCGGTGTAGCGCAGGTCGTCGGGAGTGCTCATGGCTTCGCAGTTTGGGGGTTGGGGTTGCGGGCTTGGGGTTTCGCGTTCGCAAAGGCGGTCGTCAGGCGGCGTAGGGGCACGATCGGCCCGTGCAAGGTCTGGTATTATTTATCCCAAGTTGTGAGGTATGGCGAAAACCAATCAAACCAGCGTGTCATCCCGCACTTGATGCGGGATCTCTCTCGGTTTGGCTGCCAATAATCCGAATGAGATTCCCCGCAAGGGGATGACGCAAGGCACCCGGATCGGGGTCCGGAATGACACATTTTCTGATAGGTCACAACTTGGGTTATTTATTAGCGCGTCTGCTGGCTGAAAAACGATCCACGACCAACGATCCACGACTAACGATCCAGTGAGCGAAGCGAACGGACGACCCACGAAAAAAAGCGACGCGCCGGAAGCGCCTTCCACCTACCTACCCGACCGGCTCAGCCTTTTCCGCCAGCTCGAAGTCGTCCATGAAGCGCGTGTCAAAGTCGCCGGCGCGGAAGCGCTCGTCGTGCATGAGCTGGTGGTGAAACGGGATCGTCGTGTCGATGCCTTCGATGATGAACTCTTCGAGCGCGCGCGTCATCTTTTTGATGGTTTGCTCGCGCGTTTTGCCGCGCACGATCAGCTTGGCGATCATCGAGTCGTAGTGCGGCGGGATCAAGTAGTCGGCGTAGGCGTGCGTGTCGACGCGCACGCCGTGACCGCCGGGCGGATGAAAGGCGGTGATCTTGCCGGGCGAGGGGCTGAAATTGCGAAACGGGTTCTCCGCGTTGATGCGGCACTCGATGGCGTGCCCGTTCATCGGGCGGTCGATTTTTTCGATGGTCTCTCCCTGCGCCACGCGGATCTGGTACTCCACCAGGTCGCAGTCGGTGACGGCTTCGGTGACGGGGTGCTCGACCTGGATGCGCGTGTTCATCTCCATGAAGTAGAAGCCGCCGTCTGCACCGAGGAGAAACTCGACCGTGCCGGCGCCCTCGTAGTCGACCGCTTCGCCGGCGCGGACGGCGGCCATGCCCATCTCGTGGCGCTTCTCCTCGTCGAGCACCGGCGAGGGCGCTTCCTCGACGAGCTTCTGGTGGCGGCGCTGAATCGAACACTCGCGCTCCCCGAAGTGGACGACGTTGCCGGTGCCGTCGCCCAAGACCTGGATTTCGACGTGGCGCGGCTTGTCGACGAACTTCTCGATGTACATGTTGTCGTTGCCGAAAGCGGCGTCGGCCTCCGAGCGGGCGGCCTTGTAGAGGCGCTCGAAGTCGGCGGGGTCGCGGATGAGGCGCATCCCGCGCCCGCCCCCGCCGGGGCCTCGGCCATTTTCTCTTTGGCGCGGCTCTTTTCGCCCATCAGGCGGATCGTCGCGGCGCTGGGGCCGATGAAGTGCACGTCGTTGTCGGCGCAGATGGCGCTGAACTCGGCGTTCTCCGAGAGGAAGCCGTAGCCGGGGTGCACCGCATCGGCGCCGGTCACTTCGCAGGCGGCGATGATGCGGTCGGGGCGCAGGTAGCTCTCCGCCGAAGGGGGCGGGCCGATGCAGACCGCCTCGTCGGCGAAGCGCACGTGCAGCGCCTCGCGGTCGGCCGTGGAGAAGACCGCCACCGTCGCCAGGCTCATCTCGCGGCACGTGCGGATGATGCGCAGCGCAATCTCGCCCCGGTTGGCGATAAGAACCTTTTCAATCATGTTGGGTCTTGGGTTTTCGGACTTCGGTTTTGGGGCTTTGATCTTCGAAAAGCGGGACGCTGAATGCCGGCGCGTCCGTCGCCAGCAAACCAAGATCCAAGAACGAAGACCCGAGACCTACTCACCAATCACGAACAGCGGCTGCTCGTACTCGACCGGCTCGCCGTCTTCGACGAGGATATCCTGGACTGTGCCGGCGGTTTCGCACTCGATCTCGTTCATCAGTTTCATCGCCTCGATGATGCAGAGCACGTCGCCCTCTTCGACGGAGTCGCCGACCTCGACGTAGGGGTCGTCGTCGGGGGAGGGGCGGCGGTAGAAGGTGCCCACGATGGGCGCGGGAACGGTCGTGCTGCTCTCGGCGGGGCGGGCGTCTTCCGCAGCGGGGGCGTCTTCGGGGGCGGCCGGCGTCGCTTCGCCCTGCTGCTGCTGCGGGGCCGCCGGCGGGCTGCCGCTCTGCCCCGGACCGGGCGCGCCGGGCTGTGGATGCTGCTGTTGAGCGGGCGGTTGCGCGTTGGGCGCCTGCGGCGCGTAGCCTTGCGGGGGCGGCGCATACCCTTGTTGCGGGGGCGCATATCCCTGCGGCGGGTAGGCGGGCATCGGGTAGCCGCCTCTCCCTCCGGCGGCGGCGGCGGCGGGCTGCATCGTGACGGTGGGCGCGCTTTTGCGCACGGTGATCTTGAGGCCCTCTTCCTCGACGGTCAGCTCCTCGACGTCGCTCTCGGCGACGACGCTGAGCAGTTCGCGAATTTGCGAGAGGTCCATGTTTGAAGCGTTTCGTTGGTCGTAGTTCGTTATTCGGGGTTCGTTCTCTTTGAGATTGCGTGTCGCCGGCGAGGATACGACCTACGTCTTTTCCGAAAGCAGCGACACCCGCAGACGAGCAGAGCGCCACACGTGCCGACCAAACGACTCAATGCAGCTTCAAATCGAAGATTTGAGCTTCGACGGGGGACGAAGGACGGCCGTCTCGTGGTTCGCAACGGGCGCTTTCTGTGATTGGCGGTCGGCGCCGACTCACCACGGTTGCCTTGACGTTGCATCAAGTCGAAACACGAGTCACGTACTCGCCGCTGCCGGTCGCCACGCGCACCACGTCGCCCTCTTCGATGAAGAGCGGCACGT
>PXTR01000145.1 GCA_003023245.1 Bacteroidetes bacterium QS_8_68_15
TGCTGAACGCCTCGCGCTCAGTGGGCCTGGTTGAAGGGCTGGCCGTGGCCTTCGAGCCGCCGCACGGACGCCCGGCCCCGGCCGATCAGGTGTCGGCGTCGCTCTTTCTGGGGGAAAACGACGACGAGGGGAAGCCGTCTGGGCTGGCGGAGGGCGTGGCCGCGCGCCTCTCGCCGCTGAGCTTCTGGACGGGCCGCGCGGCGGTGGGCTACACCACGATGGGGGCCTTCGTGCGCTTTCTCGCCCGGCGCTACGGAACCGACAAGCTGCGCGCCGTCTACGCCCAGGCGAACTTCGAAGACGTCTACGGCACGTCGGCGCGCGCGCTGGCGGACGAGTGGGAGACGGCGCTTCTGAAGCGGCGAACGGTGGCGCGCGCGGCGGGAGCGTTGGCGGAGCGGCGCTTCTCGCGCCCGTCGCTCTTCGAGGCGGCGTGCCCGCACTACGTGCCGCCGTTCGTACGTGCTCACCGGGCGGGCCGCTCGGCGCTGGCCGCCGGGGACACGAGCGCGGCGCGTTCGCGTTTCCGGCGCGCGCTCCGGCGGAAGCCAGCGTTCGAAGCGGCGCGCGTATCCGCCGCGCGCCTGCTGCTGGCGCGGGATTCCAGGGGGGCGGCGCGCCGGGCGTTGCGCCTGTTGCGCGCCGCGCCGCTGGCAGATTCCGGGCGCGAGTACGACGCGGCCGCGGCTGCTCCTGGAAGCGCCGCTCGCGTCGTCCGGGCGGATGCGCAGGCGCTGGCCGGGAACGCGCGGGCGGCCCGTCGCAGCTACGACGCCGCGCTGGAGCGTCTGCCGCTGTTTCGCCACGAAGCCCGCGCGCTCGTCGTGTTGCGCCGCGCGCTGGCCGGGGCAGTGGGCCGAAGCTGATCAGTTCGGCCGCGCGGCGCGCCTGCTAAAGCGCGCCGCGGCGCCGCGGCTCTCGGGGGAGCAGGCGCGCGGCACCGTGCGGCGGCAGCGCCTGGCGTGGCGAGCGCAGTGGGCGCATCGTGCCGGGCGACCGGAGCCGGCGCAGCGCTACGCCCGCCGCGCCGCCCGCGCGTATCGCACCTACGGCGACCGCGACGCCGCCGCCCGCTGGAGCACCTTTGCGGCCAAGATGCGGTGGGTGCGTTGAGGACGGCGGACCATAGACGGCGGACCGTGGACGGCGGACGGCGGTTGTTTCTCTCGGAAGAGGACGCTCGCCAATTAGGGATAGATCAAAAGCGAGATGAGCACCGACCATGCGTCGAGGAGCCGACGGGGTTTCGATCGGGTGAGCAGGCGAACCAGGCAACGTGCGCGGCTTTTCGTCGCAGCCTTTCTGATGCTGGCGCCAGCGTTTGCGGTCGGCTGCGCGGCCACCGGCGGCGCCGGGAACGGGGACGACGGCGAAGCGGCCTCGGAGGAGCCCTCGGCGAGTGAGACGGCCCGCGCCGGGCCGCGCTTGGCCGCCGCCGATTCGACGGTGCGCACCATTCAGCTCTACGCCGGCGACGACGAACGCCGCCTGCCCGTCTACACGATCGGCTCAGGCGAGGAGCTGACGCTCGAGTTCGACCTGATGGCCGAGCAGGGGCGCCCGCTGTCGGTCTACTTCTACCATGCCGGCCGCGGGTGGGAGCGCGACCCCTCGCCCGGGCGCTACCTCGACGGCTTCCACAGCGATGAGCTGCTCGACTACCGCCTCGCGCGCGCTACCGGGACGCCGTACGTGCACTACACCTACCGCTTCCCCGCTCGCAACGTGGGCTTCGAGGCGAGCGGCAACTACATCCTGCGCGTCACCGAGCAGGGCGACGAAGACGAGGTGCTTTTCGAACGCCCGTTCTTCGTGAGCGAGGACGCCGGCGCCGTCGAGCTGGACCTCGAAGAAGTGCGCCTCGGCACGCAGCGCGACCTCTCGGACCGCCCGACGGTGCGTTACCGTCCCCCGCCGGGTCTGTCGAGCAACCCGTTCGACCTGAGCGCCTGCTTCGCGCCGGGGGCGCGTCTGCGGCAGGTCCGCTGCGTGGAGGATCCCGAACCCGGCACGGATGCGGTGTTGACCTTCGAAGTGCCCTACCGAGAGAGCTTCGCGCCCGGCACGGCGGCGTTTTTCCTGGATCTCACGCACTTGGAGCCCGGCGCCGAGATCGCCTCCATCGACCGCCGCCCGACGCCGCTGCGCGTCTTGCTCGAAACCGACTACGCCGGTTTCTCACGCTCCAGCCGGCCCCCGCCGCTGGGCGACCAACCCGTCGTGCGCCGCTCCGGCCTCATCGCCTCCGATCCCGCGCTGAGCGCCGAGTACGTGTCGGTGCGCTTTCGGTTCGCGCCGCCGGGGGGACGCCGCCTGCGCGGGCCGCTCGTCGTCGCCGGCAGCTTCCACGACGGCTCGTTGGCGGAGGCCCCGCGCCTGCGCTGGCAGCCGGCGCCGGGGCGCTACGAAGGCGAGCTGCTGCTCAAACAGGGCCTATACGACTACCGCTACGCCTCGCCTGATCCGCGCCTGCGCGACGTGCTTTCGGAAAACGCGCGTTCCGCCCGCCGGCGCTACGCGGCCTTCATCTACTACCGCGACGCCTCGCTCGGCTCCACGCGCCTGCTCGCCGTCAGCGCCAAACAGACGCAGTAGCTTGGTCGGGCGACGGACCGAGGACGGCAGACGGTTGCTGTGCGGAAGCCCACTCCTCCCGATTTCGGCACCCTGGAAGGCTTTTTCTGTCGAATGAGCAGTAAACGCCTGACTGACCGAAAAACGGCCGTCCGTCGTCCGATGTAATCGATTTTGCGAAACTGCACGAAACGCAGGCCCGCTTCAGTGTTTTGCTATGATGCGGCAGCGCGTTCCCTGCGCCCCCGAAAACGGTCCGTGCAAGGATTTCCGCCAAACGACTGGAGGTGTACCGATGATCTCTCCGATTCGCCTCGTTTCATGAGCTGCCCGACGTCTCTTCGCGCTACTCTTCCCGCCCTGCTGCTGGCCGCGGCGCTTCTGGCCGCCGGGTGCGCCGGGCCACAGCAAGCCGCCGGCCCTGCCGGTCAGCAGCAGCCGTCCGCCGCCGACACCGCCGGCGCGGGCGACGATTTCAAACCCATCAGCGAGGTCGTCCCTGACGACGCCGACGTCGACGAGGGGCTCTTCACGGCGCACCGCACCGACGAGAAGGTCTACTACGAAATCCCCGACTCGCTGCTGAGCGACGAGCTGTTGATGGTCACGCGCATCGCGCGCACGGCGCAGGAAATCGGCTACGGCGGGGAGAAGGCCGGCACGCGCGTGGTGCGCTGGCA
>PXTR01000146.1 GCA_003023245.1 Bacteroidetes bacterium QS_8_68_15
TGGGTAGTCTTGGTAGTTCCAGCGATTATGTGGACAGTCCCTGGGGGGCTATTCTCGGTGCAGTCGGCGGTGCTCTACTTGGCGCAGGACTGGGGTGTTGAACATGCATAGAGATGCACCCGAACACAAAAGCCACCTGCTCTAATGAAAGAATAGGTGGCTTTACTTCTGCTTGCCGCGATTGGAAGGCATCCTCACCCGATCTCGCCTTCGTCCTTGAGGCGCTGAAGGTCGCCGAGGTTGGACCGCACGTGCTCGGCGGAGGTGGCCATCAAGTCTTGCTCCTCGGCGTTGAGGTCCACCTCGATGACCTCCTCGACGCCGCCGCGGCCGAGGCGCACGGGCACGCCGATGAAGAGATCCGACAGGCCGTACTCACCGTCGCAGTAGGCGGCGGTGGGAATGACGCGCCCGCTGCCTTTCAGAATCGCCTCCACCATGTCCGCCGCGCCGGCGCCGGGAGCGTACCACGCGGAGGGGCCCATCAGCTCGACGATTTCGCCGCCGCCGCCCTGGGTGCGCTCGATGATCTCGTCGATGCGGCTCTGCTCCATCAGCTCCGGGAGCGGGATGCCGCCGATGGAGGTGTAGCGCGGGAGCGGGACCATCGTGTCACCGTGGCCGCCCATCAGGAGCGCTTCGATGTCGCGCACCGAGACGCCCAGGTCCTCGGCGATAAACGAGCGGTAGCGCGCGGTGTCGAGCGCGCCGGCCATGCCCATCACTTTGCTCGCGTCGAGGTCGCTCTCCTCATAGGCGACGTAGGTCATCACGTCGAGCGGGTTGGAAACGACGATAATACTGGCGTCGGAGCTGCCGCTGGTAAACTCGTTGGTGCAGGAGCCGACGATCGAGGCGTTTTTGGCCAAAAGGTCGTCGCGACTCATGCCGGGGCTACGCGGCAGGCCGGCGGTGATGACGCACACGTCCGAGCCTTCAGTGGGGCCGTAGTCGTTGGTGCCGGTGATCGTGGTGTCGAAGCCGTGCACGGGGGCGGACTCGCTCATGTCGAGCGCCTTGCCCTGCGGCTTGCCTTCTTCGATGTCGACGAGCACGACCTCGTCGGCGACGTCTTTGCGGGCGACGCATTCGGCGACGGTCGCGCCGACGTTGCCGGCGCCGATGACGGTGACTTTGCGGGGAGCGGTAGGCATGGATTGGGTGGGGGAATGCGGGGGCGTCTGGGGATGACTCACTTGAGCAAGAAAGGGACTGCCGTGCCCTTTTTCTGAAAACATCTGGCAAAAAGAGCGGCGGGGCGCTCTGGACCGCGGACGGCGGCACAGTACATACGGCAGCAGTCTCTTGGTTCGCAACGGGCGCTTTCTGTGATTGGCGGTCGGTGCCGACTCACAACGTTTGCTTTGAACGTGCATTAGGGAACACACCGGTGGTAGCGCGTGCGCTCATCTTTGCACCAGCGCGGCGGCCCGCTCGGCCAGCAGCAAAAGCGGCAGCGGCCCGGTCAGGCGCACAGTCGCGGGCAGCATCGAGGCGTCGGCCACGCGGAGGCGGCCTGCGAAGCCGTGCACGCGCAGCGCGTCATCCACCACGGCGCCCTCGTCGCCGCTCGGCCCCATGCGACAGGTGCCGGACGGGAGGCCGGCCCGCTCGGCGTGGAGGCGGATGTGAGCGCGCAACTCGTCGTCGGTCGTGCGGGCCGGGCCGGGGTGCACCTCGACGGGGCCGCGGCGCGTGAAGGGGGGCCGGCGGAGCACACGCCGCGCCCGTCGCAGGCCCTCGATGAGAGCAGCGCCGTCGGCGGGCGCAGTGAGCGCCTGCGGGTCGAGCACGGGCGGCTTGACGGGGCCGTCGGGAGGACCCGTGTCGGGGCGGAGGCGCACGCGGCCCCGGCTCTGCGGGGCGAGCAGCGTGCAGCGCACAGCGAAGGGCGTGCCTCCTCCGTCGCATTCGGGCGCGCCCTGCTGCTCGAAGGCGAGCTGGAGATCCGGCGCGGGGGAGGCGGAGCGCGCCCGCACGAAGGCGGACGCGTCGGGAACGGGACCGCCGTCGGCAAAAGGCGGAGCCGCGCCATCGGCATGGGCCGTGAGACGCACTGCAAGCGGGTCGCGCAAGCCGCGCCCGATGCCCGGCCGCGCGCGCTCGACCGGGACACCGCGGTCGCGCAGGTGCTGCGGCGGCCCGATCCCGGAGCGCATCAGAAGGTGTGGCGTGGCGACGGGTCCGCCGCACAGCACGACCGCCCGCTCCGCCTCGGCGGACCACCGGAGGCCGTCTTCGACGTAGCTGACTCCAACGGCGCGTCCGTCCTCAATGTCGATGCGACGCACGCGCGCCCCGCCGATGACGGTCAGGTTGGGCCGCTCGCGGGCGGCGCGCCGGTAGGCGGCGGCGACGGAGGCGGATTCCGTTCGCCTTGTAGGGCACGCCCGCTGCGACGGCCGCACGCACGAATGCCTGCGCGAGCGGCGGCGGATCGTCGGCCCCGCCGTCGGTGAGGGCGACGGGGGGGCTTCCCGCGTCGAGGCGGCGCAGGGGCGGCTGCAGGCTCTGCGCGTCCCATCCGCCCTCGGCGGCCCAGGCGTCGCCGGCAGCGGGCGCGGCACACAGGGCGGTGGAGTCCGTCGCCGCCCCCGGTTCGTCCGCATCGAGCGTCCATGGCAGCCGGCGCTCGAAGAGGGCCGGTTGCGGGATCGTTCGCCGCTGCGCCGCTGCGCTGCTGCGGGCGAGCAGCAAGACGCGCGCGTCGCCGCCGGCGCTGAGGCGGTGCGCCAGCACGCTCCCCGCCGTCCCGGCGCCGACGATGACGTAGTCGTGCACGGTTGAGTGTGGGAGTGCGGGAGTTTGGGAGGGGTCGTTTTTCGAATCTTCGACAACAACGAAAAAGCGGAGCGTAGAAACGAACGCGAGCGCTTTTCCGTCTTCTCCTACCCCCTCTCCACCTGTTCGCTCACCCCCGCTCCCACTAAAGCCACCGCAGGGCCGTGTCGAGGAGGCGGCGGACGGTGTCGCCGTAGGGCGGGTAGAGCCACTCCATCGCGCCGGAGCCGAAGCGGCGGTGCAGCACGGCGCGCTCGTTGGAGAGCTCGCGGAAGCCGCGCTCGCCGTGGGCGCGCCCCTGCCCGCTCTCGCCGACGCCGCCGAAGGGCAGCTCGGGGTTGAGGTAGTGCAGGAGCACGTCGTTGACGCACGTGCCGCCGGCGGTCGTGCGCTCGATGACGTACTCGGCGTTGGCCTCGCGCTCGGAGAAGACGTAGAGCGCCAGCGGGTTCGGCTTGCCGTTGATGCGGTCTACCGCGCCGGCGAGCGTGCTGAAGGAGACGACCGGCAGCACGGGGCCGAAGATTTCCTCCTCCATCACGCGCGCGCCATCGGGCACATCTGTCAGAATCGTCGGCGGGACGTAGCGCTCGCTTCGCTCCGCCTCGCCGCCTTCGCTGACTTGCGCGCCGCGCTCGACGGCGTCGTCGAGCAGGCCGGTGACGTGGTCGAAGTGCTTGTACGACACGAGGCGGGCGTAATCCGGTGACGCCTGGCGTTCCTCGGGCGTGGCGCCGTAGAACTGGCGCAGCCGCCGCCGGAGCGCATAGACGAGGCGCGCCTTTTGCCCTTCGTGGACCAGCACGTAATCCGGCGCGATGCACGTCTGGCCCGCGTTGGTGAACTTGCCCCAGGCGATCTTGCGCGCGGCGTCTTCCACGTCGGCCGTCTCGTCGACGACGGCGGGCGACTTTCCGCCCAGCTCCAGCGTGACGGAAGCGAGGTGTTCGGCGGCCGCCGTCATGACCTTCTTCCCGATGGCCGGGCTGCCGGTGAAGTAGACGTGGTCGAACGGCTGCTCCAAGAGCGCCTCGGCGACCGCCTCGTTCCCCTCAAAGAGCGCGACGTGGGCTTCGTCGAACGCCTCCGCGACCAGCTCGCGCATCACACCCGCGGCGTGCGGCGTGAATTCCGAAGGCTTCACGACGGCGCGGTTGCCGGCGGCCAGCGCGCTCACGAGCGGCCCGAGCGTCAGCGTGAGTGGGTAGTTCCAGGGCGCGAGGATGAGCACCACGCCCTTCGGCTCGAAGCGCACCTCCGAGGAGGTGCCCGTCAGCATCGCGGGCGTGCCTACCGACCGGGGCTTCATCCACGACGTGAGCCCAGAGAGCGTGTGGTCGATCTGGCCAGTGAGCGCCTTGATTTCGCTGGCGTCGGCCTCTTCGGGGGGCTTGCGGAAATCGGCGTGCAGGGCCTCCTGGATGGCCAAGCGACGCTCCATGGCGGCGCGGCGCAGGCGGCGCAGGCGATCCTTTCGCTCGTCGAGTGGCGGCGGCATCTCGCGCTTGACCGCGCGGCGCTGCTGCCCGAAAACGCGCTCGATCTCTTCCTGCGAAGCGGCGGCGGGAGTCGGCGCATCAGCAGCGGGGATCGGCGCGGCATCCGGCGCGTCGTCGGAGCGGTCCACGACGGGCGCGTCGTCGGGCGGGGCGGGCGACGGCATGGTGCGGGGGGGCGGCTTCGGGAAGAACGGCTCGGGGCGGATTTGAATTATCGGGCGGGCGTGGAGATCCCGCCGGAACTGCGCGCCGGGCGCGCCTCGTTTTTACCCGGCACGGCATCTATTTGCAAAGACACAGCACGGGGCCTTGTGGGGGCCGAAGGTCATACCCTCCGCGGTGCATACCCTCGTGGTGCTGCGTCCCTACGTTTCGCGAAACTGACGCACCGATTATGCCGAAGACCGCGCTTCTCATCGTCGATGTGCAGAACGACTTCTGCCCCGGCGGGGCGCTGGCGGTGCCGGAGGGCGCCGCCGTGGTGCCGCCGGTCAACGAACTGGCCGCGGCGTTCGACTACGCGGGTAAGGAGCCGATGGACACCATCGAGATGGACTACGGCGAGCAGGTGCTCTGGCCCGACCACTGCGTACAGGGATCGCAAGGAGCGCGCTTTCACCCCGACCTCGACCTACGCCCGACGGAGGCGATTTTCCGCAAGGGCTTTCGTCCGGAAATCGACTCGTATTCCGCCTTTTACGAAAACGACCACGAAACGCCCACCGGCCTGACGGGCTACCTACACGATCGCTCCATTCGACGGCTCTACCTGTGCGGCCTCGCCACTGATTTTTGCGTCAAGTGGTCCGCCCTCGATGCGCGCCGGGAGGGCTTCGAGACGCGGGTGATCGACGACGCCGTGCGCGGGATTGACCAAGACGGCTCGCTGGCAGCCGCGTGGGACGAGATGCGCGAGGCCGGCGTCGAGGTCGTCGGGAGCGACGCGGCGAAGAAGGACGTCGCTTGAGCGGTTCGCTGTTGGCTATTAAGCTTCTTGGCTCCTCGGCCCGAACGGACCAACATCCAAAAGCCAACAGCTACAGATACAATAGCGACGCGATCAGAAAGTAGACGGTGAGGCCGAGGATGTCGTTGAGCGTCGTCACGAACGGCCCGATGGCACTGGCCGGGTCGATGCCGAGGGCCTGG